>DATKIS010000988.1:0-2561 GCA_035543975.1 Pyrinomonadaceae bacterium | reverse complement strand
GACGGTTGGCTCGACCTCATGGTGGTAAACTACGCACATTTTACCGTTGCCACCAGCCCCACCTGTTACGCGGATACGACTGCCCGGGACTACTGCGGGCCGCGCGCTTTCCGGCCAGTTGGCAATCGGCTACTCCGTAACAAAGGCGACGGATCCTTCGAGGACGCTACTGAAGCTGTCGGTGTGGCGAAAGAGTTCGGGCATGGACTGGGGGTGATCACCGCCGATTTTAACGACGACGGCTGGTTCGATATCTATGTCGCGAATGATGGAGACCCAAATCAGCTGTGGATCAACCAGAAGAACGGTGCCTTCAAGAATGAAGCCCTCCTCGCGGGAGCGGCCGTGAACCGAGACGGTGTGGCTGAGGCCGGGATGGGTGTGGATGCCGGCGACTTCAACGGAGACGGCACCGAGGACATCTTTATTACCCATTTGATGGAAGAGACGAACACGCTCTTCGTCAATCTGGGTCAGGGCAATTTTGAAGATCGCACCCGAGAGGCCGGCCTCGGACTCCCGGGCAGCCGGTTGACGGGATTCGGTACGCTGTTTTTTGACTACGACAACGACGGATGGTTAGACCTGCTGGTGGTGAATGGAGCCGTCCGCTTATTGCCAGACTTGATGCGCAAAGGTGATCCATACCCACTGGGCCAACGAAACCAGGTCTTTCATAATGATGGCAAAGGACAGTTTGTTGAGGTCGCGGAACCAGCAGGCGATTCGCTCGGTCTGCTCGAAGTCAGTCGCGGCGCAGCCTTCGGCGACGTCGACAACGATGGCGACACCGATGTGCTCGTTTCAAATAACAACGGACCAGCGCGGTTATTGATTAACCGTGTCGGCAATCGCAATCATTGGTTGGGGCTGCGGCTGCTTGGCCAAAAAACGAAAAGGGATATGCTTGGTGCGAAGGTAGAGGTGGAACTCAAGCCGAAGCGAGTCTTATTGCGCCGGGCCCGCACGGATGGGAGTTACTGTTCATCTCAGGATCCGAGGGTGTTGATTGGACTAGGCGCCACTGAACGCGTCGAGGCCGTGCGCGTTCGTTGGCCCGATGGCAGTCGGGAGGAGTGGAAGTCTCCGTCAATTAATCGCTACCTGACGCTAACACAAGGAAGCTCGGGCGGTTCGAAGCCGGCAAAGAAACCTTAGAGAAATGAGCAGCCAGCGCAACTTCATTCGGATGAGAACCGCAGTGGGCCGGCTCGGGATTTTTCTGGCCATGGCAATTGCTGCGTCGGTTGTCATTGCACCGAGGGCAACCGGTCAGACAAATCAGGAAAGCGTCCTACCGCCGTCGCGGCCGGGCCTTTCGGCTGTGCAACTACCGGATATCAGCAGTCTGGAACCTGACGTTCGGGAGCATTTGACCTGGGCGCAGAACTCGTTGGTCGCCGCCCTCAAAGAGCCGGCGACGGCGGATAACCGGCTGGCGGAACTCTACGGTCTGACTGGCCAAATCTATCAGGCCTATTCCCTACACGTGCCTGCGCGCGAGTGTTATATGAATGCATCGCGACTGGCCCCGAAAGACTTTCGTTGGGTCTATCTGCTCGGAAAGTCTTACGAGCGGGAAGGGAATTCGCCGGAAGCCGTCAAGTACCTCAACGCCGCTCTCCAACTGCGGACCGATTACTTGCCCTTGTTTGTCAGCCTGGGGAACATCTCTTTGCAACTGAACCGGCCGGACGACGCCGAAGCAAATTTCAAACGCGCTCTCGAAATCAACGAAAACAGTGCGGCGGCTCATTACGGACTCGGGCAAATCGCGACATCGAAACGAAGCTACCCGGATGCGGTCAAGTATCTCGAGAGAGCGCTCGCGTTGGCGCCCGAATCGAATCGTCTCCATTATGCCTTGGCGATGGCTTACCGCGGCCTTGGCAAGTTAGAGCAGGCGCAGGCGCACCTGGCGCTGAGTGGGACTGTGGGAGTGCGCGTCTCTGATTCGCTGGTGGACGGATTGCAGGATCTGGTCAAAGGCGCTCGGCTTCATTTGATTCGTGGCCGGACGGCGCTCGAGGCCCGCAGGTTTTCTGAAGCCGCAGACGCCTTTCGTAAAGCAATTGCCGCTCAATCTGACAGCATTCCGGCCCACGTCAATCTGGGGGCTGCTCTGAGTCAAACGGGGGACCTGCCCGGAGCTATCGCCCAGTTTGAAGAGGTCCTTCGCCTCGACCGCAATCACCCTGACGCCCATTACAATCTAGGACTCTTGCTGGGACAGTTGAATAGGCACGAGCAAGCGCTCAAGCATCTTCAGAACGCAGTGACAGACGGTCCGAGTGATCTTAACGCGAGGTTTCTGCTCGGGCAGACACTCCTTAAACTTGGCCGACTCGACGAAGCCGAAAAAGAGCTGTCACGCTTGGTGGAGGCTGCTCCGAGTAATGAGGACGCGCTATTGGACCTGGTTACGATTCTTTTGCGAAGGAAGATGTACGGGCAGGCACTGGAGGCCTTGGAAAAGGGACACGAGCGCTCTCCGCAGAATGGTCGCACGACGGTGACGCTGGCTTTTCTGCTGGTTGCCTCACCGCAATATGAGAAACGCG
>DATKIS010000987.1:0-2496 GCA_035543975.1 Pyrinomonadaceae bacterium | reverse complement strand
TTCCTACTCTTTACCCCAGGGTTTCAGGGCAAACCCTGGGCTGGAATTAGCCAACGCTTTCAGCGTAAAACGTCAAAATCCCCTATCTTCGTTAACTAGTTCTGCTAATAACTCTCATGACGAGTTTTGCAAGAGGCTCTTTAGGTTGCCGCTGCGGAACCACGCAAGCTAAAGCTTGTACTCCAAGCACCTGAATTCTGATGGATCGGTTTTTCCCCGAATGGATAATCTGACCCACTCGTTCATAGGACTGGCTGCATCCAAGGCGGGTCTCGAAAGGCTTTCATCCGGGACTACTCTCCTCTGCGTTCTCGCTGCCAATGCTCCCGACGCTGACATCGTCACCTTAGTCTCTGGCCGCTGGGCTTACCTCCAGCATCATCGGGGGATTACTCATTCCATCGTGGGCACATTTGCCCTGGCCCTGGCGCTGCCCCTGATCTTCTACCTGGTGGATCTGCTGTGGGCGCGAATCCGGAAGGGCGCTCCAAAAGTAAAACTCCGCGGACTCCTAATCGCTTCAATCCTCGTCAGCGCCACACATCCGCTAATGGATTGGACGAACAATTATGGAGTGCGGTTTCTCCTTCCGTGGAATTCGCAATGGTTCTATGGTGACCTGGTATTCATCATAGACCCGCTCCTCTGGATGGCTCTGGGCGGGTCGGTATTTCTACTGACGTCAAAAACAAAGCTTCAGATTGTGGCGTGGTTTGCCTTGGGGCTGGTCACCAGCTACCTGGTTTTCTTCGGTCCGTCAGATCGAGGCGGTCTGTCAAATCCAATATTTCTGCGCGCCGCCTGGTTTTCAGGACTGGTTGCTTTGGTCGTGCTATTCATGCAGCAGGCCGGAAAACGTTGGGGAGAAAGGATTCCCATCACTGCGTTTGCCGTAGTCGCGTGCTACCTGGCCGGCTTGTTTTTCGTGCACATCCTGGCCGTGCGGCAAGCGCAATTCGAGGCGGCGACCATTGCCGCCCAAAGCAACGAGCAGGTCATAAAGGTCGCCGCGATGCCTACGCTGGCCAATCCGCTCAATTGGCTGGTAGTGGCTGAAACAGACCGGGCAGCGTACCGGTTTCCTATGTCGTTAACGGGGGCCTCGCGCGGTTCAAGTGTCATCCGGTATGAAAAGCCTCAGGGTCTAAGCGCTCGGGCGACTGGAGAAGCATCGGAAGATAGCCGCGCGAAAGTGTTTCTGGGTTTCGCAAGATTCCCAATTGTGAAAGTGGTGGGACTCGACTGTGCTACCCAGACTCTCGTGCAGTTTGCTGACTTGCGTTACACTGAGCCAGGTCGAGACCGGGGTACATTTTCACTGGAGTTACCTGTGGACTGTCCGGCAACAGACGTAAAGCCGGGCTCAAAATAAGCATGAACGATTCACGCCAGATTGAAACGCTGAAGGCGCTAACGGAAGTTGCTAAAGAAAGAGAGCAGCCTCGCAAGCGATCACCTTTGGCGAGTGTGCGGGTATCGCCGGGCTCCTATCTGGCTGCATCGAGTGTGCTGACTTTTGGATCGGCACTGCTGCTTCGATCTGAGAACGACGTCTGGGCGCTGGCGGCTATTGGAGTAGCCTGGCTGCTCGTTCCCATTCTGGCCTTAACGGATCGAGTCGAGTTTGACGGAGAGTATTTGAGCCGCCGGGGGCCGGTGCCTGCTTTTTTCCGGCTAATTGGGGGTCGACTAAGAAACCTTCGGGTAGCCGAATTCGAAAGGGTCGATACGAGGGCGCTACGTACTTTGAGACGTGGCGGCAGAGTCAGGTATCGCTATCGCACCCAGATCCTGGGTAAGAACTCGGAATTTACGTTTGCCTCTGGCGGGCAAAGTTATCGAGAGATGGTGCGGCAGTTATTCCCGTTGATTCACAGGGATAAACTTGATATCCGCACGCTCGAGTTGCGTGACTATCTTTGTGAACCCAAGGCGTTGGACAGTGAGATTCGATCATTGCAACTCGCTTCGGATGACGTCCTTGATAGTGCGACTTTAGACTTTAAGCTTGGTGGGGGTAGGACCCAGCCGACCGGGGATGACGATAGCTCGACGGTGGAAACGGCGGCCAGAGATCGCGAGCGCGCTGCCCTCCTGGGTAAACTCGGGAACCACCTACGTATTGCCGGACGTTTGAATGAGGCTCGCGAAGCGTTTCGCCGCGCCTTGATAATAATTCCCACCGACGGCCGCCTGATTTTTGACTTCGCCCGTTTGCTTCGTTCGCAGGCCACCAGCTTGAGCGACGAGCGACTGCTGTTCAGATCACGGGCAGCGATGCGCCTCTCCGCGATGCGTGCCGGGGCCGAACCGGAATTGCTGGCGTTGGTGGGCGAGAGCTTTCTCGAATGGGGAGAAACAGGGCGAGCGCATACTACTTTCCACAGAGCCATCGATCTGGAGCCGGTGAATTTCAGGGCCAGGATGGGGCTAGCCAATCTGGCACTACAGGACGGCAAACTTGCCCACGTAATCCATCAATATCGCGATGCCGCT
>DATKIS010000986.1:0-5812 GCA_035543975.1 Pyrinomonadaceae bacterium | reverse complement strand
GAGACTACAAAACGTGAGGTTACGCAATCTCCATCGGTGAGTTGCTCTTGAACTACCACTTCAAGCTCCGAAAGAACCTTCGTATATAGTTCGACAGATTGCCTGGCTCCCTCAAGCCCAAGAAGCGTCATACTATTGACGTGATCAACAAATTCGTGGCTGTAATACCGGGAGGCTGAATCAAGGCCTTTACCGGAGCACACCCGTTCAAGAGCGCCTTTCGCCTTTGCTGCCAGTTGCGTTTCATCCTGCATTTCAACTTGGAATGAATGGTTCATCCGACTCTCCTGGCGGTTGTTAGTATCCCTACGCGAACATCAACTCCTGAAGCATGCGAGCTCGATAAAAGCGCGAGCGGCGCGACTAAGGTGTTTGTCTCTGCGAGGTGCGCGGCGACCACGGCTCTCGTTGCCGAGCCCTATTCGCGGAGAATAAACTGTTCCTTTAAGAGATCTTGAGACTTGACCGTTCGCTTGCCAGCAAGCCGGTGTCCTAAGGCAGAAACATTTGGCCTGCCTCGGTAAGCGCTATCCTTTTTCCCAACTGTTCGCACAACTTGGAGCCAAGATCTGGCTCCAGTTGGCGCATTCGCACGGAAACACTCAGCTGGCTCAGGTTAATTTCCTCACCTGCGCGCGTGAAGTTCAAAATGCTTAGCAACACTTAAGAAAACCTGGATCGATGAGGAGTATTGTAGTTAACTATGGTAATGATTGAAACAATTCATTCTAACAATCACCCTCAAACCGTTATTCTTTGCGCGAGCAACCGATATTCCTCTGTCGGGCGAAACCCGAATGTCCATTACTGGAACCACGAACGACGAAGCGAGACCTTCAACCGGGCATCTGATTGAAGCGCTGAGCGAGACCCGCGCGCGTACGTTGCGGCTTGTGGATGATCTCAGTGACGAGCAGTTGATCGGTCCACGTTTGCAGATCGTAAACCCACTTCGATGGGAGCTTGCACACATCGCGTGGTTTCAGGAGTTCTGGGTCTTACGGCACTTAGGTAGTGAGCCGCCGATTCTCATGGAAGGAGATGGGCTTTACGATTCGGCGCGCGTGGCGCATGACACGCGTTGGGATCTGTCTCTACTTGGGAGAAAAGAGACCCTGGTGTATATGCAGCAAGTTCTTGACCGGGTAATCAATCAGCCCAGTGATGACAGCGCCGGCCTGACGGATGCAGCAGGCTACAATCAAGAATATTTCCTGAACCTCGTCCTGCTCCATGAGCAGATGCACGACGAGGCGATCATGTACACACGGCAAACTCTGAGCTATTCGGCACCGCCAATCGCGGCAAACAATAAAGTGCACGCTGCGAAACAAGACACAACCATTTCTCAAATCAATCATGACCTGACATCTGACGCGGAGATTCTCGGCGGCAGGTTCACTCTGGGAAGTGCTGCGGGTCCTGGCTTCACCTTCGACAATGAACACCTGGCACATGAAGTTAGGATTGGCTCCTTTGCAATCTCAAAGACCGCCGTGAGCAATGGTGAATTCAAGCACTTCGTCGAAGACGGTGGCTACGGACGAAGCGAACTCTGGACTGAGGAGGGTTGGCAGTGGCGAACAGCGGTGACGGCAGAATGTCCGGTCTACTGGCAGCGGGAAGAAAACAGTCGTTGGTTGCGACGAAATTTTAACGAATGGATCCCACTGGATGATCGCCTGCCAGTCATCCATGTCAACTGGTACGAGGCTAGTGCTTACTGCCGCTGGGCCAAGCGGCGTCTGCCTACAGAAGCGGAGTGGGAAACCGCGGCGAGTGCCGAACAATCGGCCAACGGTCTCGGCCTGGCAGACCACAGCCGACGATATCCCTGGGGCGAGGACCCGCCCACGTCACAACGTGCACATCTTGATTGGAACTCGCTAGGCTGCGTTCCGATTGACGCGCTGCCGGCGGGTGACAGTGCGTTTGGATGCCGCCAAATGATCGGTAACGTCTGGGAATGGACTGCGAGTGACTTCCAGCCCTATCCCGGCTTCGTCGCGGGGCCTTACAAAGAATATTCCGAGCCTTGGTTTGGGAATCATAAAGTCCTTCGCGGCGGTTGTTGGGTAACTCGCTCACGGCTCATTCATAACAGCTATAGAAACTTCTATACGCCTGACCGGCGCGACGTGTGGGTAGGGTTTCGCACTTGTGCGCTACAGACTGAGCAATAATGAAGATAGGCATCATCACTCCGGCTCCGCCGGATTCACTTCACGGGAACCGAATTACTGCGCTTCGCTGGGCCATGATTCTTAGGCGGCTTGGCCACCGCGTCTCGATTTTACAGTCGTATGACGGTAAGTCCTATGACTTGTTGGTAGCTTTACACGCTCGGAAGAGCCACTCGTCAATCGTCAACTTTCGGCGCCGGAACCCCGAGTCTCATGTCATCGTCGCTCTAACCGGAACAGATCTCTATCGTGAACTCTCCACAAATCATCTGGCGCAAGAGTCGCTCAAAATCGCCACCAGAATTATCGTGCTACAGCCGAAAGCAGTCGAGGAATTGCGGCCAAGCTGGCGAAAGAAGACGAGGATAATCTACCAGTCAGTTGAAAAGGGAGTGGTAGGGGTTGCGTGCGACAGGTCACACAAAACAAAGGCGAGCACACACCAAGCTAGCAGACGGTCTACCGGCAACTTTGACGTATGTGTAATCGGCCACCTGCGGGCGTTGAAGGACCCTTTTCGGACCGCTATGGCCGCGCGGTCGCTTCCTAGTCCGTCAAAGATCCGTGTCTTGCAAGTAGGCGGCGCGATGACTCACGCAATGGCCGACAGAGCCCGAAGAGAGATGATTGTTAATAAACATTACACATGGCTCGGTGAGCAGCCGCAATCACGCGTCCGTCAGATCCTAAAGCAGAGTTCACTTTTCGTGCTCTCCTCTCGCATGGAGGGAGGAGCAAACGTGTTGTCAGAGGCGATAGTTGCTTCCGTCCCTATCCTCGCTTCGCGCATTGATGGAAACGTCGGAATTCTAGGCTCAAAGTTTCCGGGCTATTTTGACGTCGGTAATACAAAACAGCTAGCACGGCTTATGACGCGTGCGGAAACTACTCCAGGCTTTCTCGCGGAATTGAGAGCGTGGAGCAACAGCTTGGCTCTCCTTATTGAACCCGCGCGAGAGGAACGAGCTTGGTCGGATCTGATAGGTGAGTTGAGTTTCCAGGCGAAATCTATACCGCTCGGCGTGCCTTAATTTCCATAGATAGGAGTCAGAAACTATGAAACAAATAAATTTGTGCCATTAGCGCTAACCGTCGCATTCACTTCGATAGCCATGAGTCAGGTGTCTCAAACCACTCAAAAGCATGAAGACTCAATGAAAGTCGAGATGAGTGTCTATCCGGCCGCTGAGATTCAATGGAAGGATGGCCCGGCGTCGCTGCCAGGTGGTTGCATGAGAAGTATTGGCAGTTCGGCCCACATGTTGTTCGCGGGCGTACAGGAAGGACGCATTTACGCTTACGAGCTAGCAGCGAGACCCTAGGTACTCTAGTTTTCCGACACCCGGCCCGTTATTCACGTTCAGGGACGCGAATTTTTGAACTGCAAGCAAAGCCGCCGCGAGCGCTGGCATCCGTAAGGTTGTTGATATGATTGGTCGGGGCGAGAGGATTCGAACCTCCGACCTCTCGGTCCCAAACCGAGCGCACTACCAGGCTGTGCTACGCCCCGAACTGACCTGCAGAAGACTATAAGCATTCTATGGGCCGTCAGAGCGCCGGTCAAGTTGGAGCGATCCAGCGATTCAGAAACTCACGCATGGCGATGAGCGCTTTGGCGCGATGGCTTATTAGGTTCTTAACTTCCAAAGGCAATTCGGCAAGAGTTTGATCATGACCAACGGGAACGAAAACCGGATCGTAGCCAAATCCATTATTGCCACGGAGCTCACTAATGATGCCCCCCTCGCAGTTTGCCTGGGAAACATGAAGGACTTGGGGAACCCGGTTGTCACGTTGTACTCCGATCGGCCATCCGGCCAGCACCATGCAGCAAACGAAACGCGCCGTCCGCGCTTGTTCGGGTCTTTGAGCGAGTTCTACCAAGAGCTTTGCTATCCGCTCTCGGTCAGAACTACCGCCGTAGCGAGCGGATCTAACACCGGGTTTGCCGTCTAAGGCGTCTACTTCCAAGCCGGAATCATCGGCCAGGGCCCAAACACCGCTTTGTGTTGCATAACTTAAGGCCTTCAGAACCGCATTCTCCTCGTAAGTCTCTCCTACTTCGTCGACGCTCGAAATATCACTGAAATCTTGCAAAGACGCGAGATTGACTGGAAGGCCGCGGAGGGCCTCCTGGATCTCAAGTAGCTTTCCGGGGTTGCTAGTGGCGACGAGTATTTCCACGCGTTGTTCAGGATTCATCCCGACACGTCCTACGGCATTTTGTTGACGTTAGTTGGCCGGGACTTTTCAGGGATAACCAGGGGAAGCAAAGTGCTGAACTGGCCGAGTGCAGACTTGGTGACGCGCTCGAGTCCCCGGTCTCCGAGCGTGGTTTCAGTAGCCGAGTAAGGCAGCTCAGCTATCAGAATTTCTATGGGTGCAGAAGCTAACGGCTGGATGCCCCGCGCCGCAAGAAGCGTCGAAACAAAAGTTCCGATACGATCAGTGTCGTCAGTATAGGTAACGATGTTGGCTGAACTTGAGAAGGGAACGAAGGAACTAATCCTGGTCGCCTGTGGGTCTTTCATCAAGTGGCCGTTCAGGTTTACATCTTCAACGTAATTGCGGACGTCAATTGGAGTTCCGAGAACAATGAAGTCTTTCGTTAGGCCAACGCCAAGTTCAGCTTTTGAGTCTTCAAAGACTTCAGCGTCCGCCAGGTGATTCCTTCGAGAGTTAGGTCCAAGCTTGTTTTTGATAATGGTTCGCAGCGAGTCCTCATCGCGGACACCAGCCAACAGCATTGTTCGATCGCCACTTTGATCCAGCCGGAGGGTGAGTATTTCACCTTTCACGGCCCCAAGAAATGCCTCAGGTTCGTCGATTCCATATGAAACGAGCGCTGACTTTAGGAGTGATGACAAAACAACGGTTGAGAGCACGTCCATTTGTGAAGAGGCAGTGGTTTTGAGGTTCTGCCAAACGGCTGCGGGGTCCCCAAACCTGTAATAGGTTACGGAATAGACCTCAGAGGGCAGGCGACGATGGACTTGTGTCCCAAGGGAACCGGCAAAGTCGGGCTTAAGCCTAGCTACGACGGCTGGTTGAAGAGAAATCATATAGTGATCCTCAATTCCAGCCTTGAATGCATGTGAGCTCCACCCCAAGTCTGCGAGGACTTTGCCCGCATTTGACGCAATGAGTCGTTGAAACTGGGAGTCTTCGGGCGCGCGACCCATTACCAGAGGGACACCAACAGAAAGTAGACGAGCAGTGTTCGCTGATGGTACGTACCCAAAAGTCAGCGCGCGATCCGCGCCCAGCTGGGCCCGCATTCGCACCAAGCCTTGATCCTCCTTGAGACTCGCATTACGTCGTGTTGCAACCGCCAAACAGCTCCGCACTGATTGTTCACTATTCCCGATTATCACGAGACTGCCAAGGATGGTCGCGACTATTTGCCGAGAATTGTCAGGAGCGACCCACTCGATAAACTCCACGCCCTCAATCGTAGTTTTTCGATTGGTCGGTTTGCCATAGGTCAATTCAGCAAGCTGTCCAAGCGCTTCCTCCACAGCCGGCCGAATTCGACGCTCGGAGGTGTGGGTTTCGATCAGTACCACACCCTCGGGCTTTACCTTCAGTGTGTCCCCGTCCGCGATGGTTCCCAATTCCGTTATTACAAC
>DATKIS010000985.1:0-7210 GCA_035543975.1 Pyrinomonadaceae bacterium | reverse complement strand
CCCTACACACTACGGCCTGACGTTGAGATTCCGGAACCGGAGACTGAGGCAGGGCACACTGCTCCAGGGCGCGAAGACGCTCGCTCGCCAGAAGGTGTTCCCGGGCAGGAAGCAAAGCGGCGCGATCTGGAAACGACCATCGGCGGCAGCTGGTTCAACTGGATCGGCATCATCGCAGTCACATTTGGGATGGCGTTCTTCCTGAAGTACGCCTTTGACAAACAATGGATTGGCCCGGCTGGACGAGTCACTCTCTCCGCGCTCGTGGGCATTGGTTTACTCCTCCTGGGCGACCGGCTGCGCGGGCGCGGGTTGAAGTCTTACGCCTACGTCCTGTCGGGAGGCGGCATCCTCATCCTGTATCTTTCGGACTTCGCCGCCTACAACCTTTACCACCTGATCTCACAACCCGCGGCGTTCGCGCTCATGGTTGCGGTGACGACCGCCGCCGTGCTGTTGTCGGTGCGGCTGGACGCCTTGCCCGTGGCGATCCTCGGACTCGTCGGCGGATTCCTGACGCCGCTGTTGCTCTCGACGGGCACCGACAATGAGGTCGGGTTGTTTACCTACATCGCGCTGCTCGACGCGGGCGTACTCGCCGTCGCCTACTTCAAGCGCTGGCGCAGTCTCGACTTCGGCTCTTTTGCCGGCACCGTCGCGATTACCCTAGGCTGGGCCGTCACATATTTCGAACCCGGCAAGATTTGGGTCACACTCTTCTTCCTCAGCGTCTTCTTCCTGCTTTACTCGCTACTCGGCATCTTCCACAACGTGTTGCCGGGCCGGACCACGCGTTGGTTCGACGTGGCGCTGGCCATGGCTAACGCCGGCTTCTATTTTGGGCTGAGCTACCTGCTGCTCGTCGATGCCGGGTTTGATCATTCGACACCGGCGACCCAAGCTTTTCTCATCTCGATTTTCTTTACCGGGTTGTTCTACATCACCTGGCGCTGGAGTCCGGACGACCTTCTTCTCAGGTACAGTTACGTGGGCGCAGCGGCGACATTTCTCACCATCGCGTTCGCGATTCAGCTGGAGCTGCACTGGTTGACAGTCGCCTGGGCAGTGGAGGCCCTGATGCTGACGTGGGTGGGTTTGCGGAGTAAGGAAACGGCCGCGCGTCATGCCGGCCTGCTCGTATTCTGTGTGGCTGTTAGCCACTGGTTTCTCCGGGACCTGTCTGGGAGGGTTTACAGTGCGGATCCCTCTTTCCTGCCACTGCTGAACCTGCGAGCGGCGTCGTGCGCTGTTCTAGTAGGCGCGCTAGCGGGCGCCGCCAAGCTCTATAAGCGCACGACTGAGATCGACGCGGATGAACGCAGGACGATGAGTACCTTCTTCGCGATCACCGGAAACACGCTGGCGCTCACGCTTTTATCGTTTGATATCAACGACTACTTCACTGCGCGCATGCCGGCGACGGCGGCGGACCCACATGGACCCGTGGAGAACGCGAGGCAGTTCTCGATCTCGATACTGTGGGGGCTCTATGCGGCCATGATATTGGCAGTAGGAATACTCCGCCGGAACCTGTTGTTGCGGGCGGGCGGATTGTTGTTGCTGTTAGCAGCCATCATAAAAGTAATCGCCATCGACTCCACTTACTACGCGGCGTGGTGGCACCTGGTAGTCTTCAACCATACATTTCTGGCCTATGCGGTATTAGTGGCGGCACTCGCTTACGGCGCCTGGCTCTACCGGCGCGCCTCGGCACTCCATGCACACGAGCGGCAGGCGATGGTTCCCATTCTCACCGGTTGCGCCAACGTGCTGGCGCTTACGGCCCTTACTCTCGAGGTGATTGGATACTACGACCGTTTGATTGCCCTCCCGTTGGGGAATTTCGACCCAGCTGAAGTCTGGCGACCGCTTCGGGAAGGAAAGGTTTTCACGCTGGTGCTGGTTTGGACTATCTACGCTACGGCTGCATTCATGGTAGGTGTCAGACGTGGCGTGCGCGGGTGGCGCTGGGGAGCACTGCTGCTCCTGGTGATTACGACCCCGTTAGTGCTGGCAAGCCTGAACTACTACGACGCCCCGTGGCACGTGCTGCTTCTGAATCGCACAGTCGGAGCATTCGCGATTCTGGTCGCGTCGCTTTGGTTTGTCGTTCGCACGTATTCGCGCTCAGGTAAGGATTTCGAGGAGGCGACCGTAGTGACTTTGGTCGCTACCGTTGCCGGCAACTTGCTGGCTATTACGGCGCTGAGTGCTCAGGCCCTGGGCTACTACGAGGCGCAGATTTCAGACCCTTCCAACAATCCCGGTGCGGCTGCGTTTTGGGCGAATCTTCCCGGCCGCCGCAATCTTGAGCTGGCAAAGCAGCTTTCGCTCTCGGTCGTGTGGGCACTGTATGGCAGTGGGTTGTTGGTGGTAGGACAAATCCGTCAGCGGCGTCTGCTACGGGTGATGGCGTTGGCGCTACTTTCCTTGACGGCAATCAAGGTGTTTCTCTGGGACGTGTCGTCGCTCGACCGCATCTACCGGATCATTTCGTTCATCATGCTCGGGGCGATCCTGCTCGTCGTTTCTTACTTCTATCAGCGTAGGCAGCAGGCAGCAGGCAGTGGGCAGTGAGCGGTGGGCAGTGATCGGTGGGTAGTGGGCGGTGAGCGGTGAGCGATGGGCAGTGAGCAGTGAGCGGTGGGCGGTGGGCGGTGAGCAGTGAGCGGTGGGCGGTGGGCAGTGAGCGTTGAGCCCGTGTTTACGCTGAAAGCGTTGGCTAATTGCAGCCCAGGGTTTGCTTTGAAACCCTGGGTGTCAAGCATCTGGCAGAGAGCCTTCGCAACCCTGAAGGGGTTGCGTCTTTCTTGAACTCACATCCGTGATCCCAGCGTTGCCATGCGCAACGCTACAAGCCCGTGCGCGCTGCCCGCACGTGAACCCCGGCCCTGAGCTGGAATTGGCGAACGTTTTCAGCGCTAGGGTTACGAAGGGAGATCGTCCTCTGCGCACTACGCCGTGATCGATGTGATCTGCGTAATCTGTGGATGTATATGATGTGTGGATGGGCTTTGCACAAGAAGTCCGATCGCATGTCGACGCGAAGCGATTTCATTAGCACCGCGGCTTTAGCCCGGTGAACAGACCAGTAGTTACGAAGGCCCTAAACCGTTTCAACGGTTTCTCTGACAAAACCTGTAAACCGTTAAAACGGTTATGGCAAGAAGAAGCGCTCCCTCGTTCCACCGGGCTAAAGCCGCGGTGCTAATGACATCGCTCCGCGTCACGTCTCTTGCCCGAATCCTGTGAACGGGGTCCGCTGCAACGAGCGTGCGGAAACTTTTGAGCAAAGCTTTGTGGATGTGCGTAATCTGTGGATGCGTAATCGGCGGATGGGTTTCGCGCCAATTGATGTAGATCAGTTCGTCGACTCAACTTCTACCCAGGTCCCGTTGAAGGCTGCGGTGCCGCAAAGGGCGTCGATGCTTTGATCGTCAGTGACGTCGTTGATGCTCTGGCCGGCATGTTGTTGGGCTACTGCTAATTTAACGCCCAGCCGATCATGTCCCCACCCATGCGGAATGCTTACCACGCCGGGCATCATTTCCTCGGATATCTCAATCGGTATCTCTACAGCCCCCACACTTGATCGCACGGAAACCACTTGGCCTTTTTCAAGTTGGCGATGAGCCGCATCCGCCGGGTGCATGAGGATGGTGCATGGCGATTTGCCCCTGACCAACCTCTGGCTATTGTGCAGCCAGGAGTTGTTACTGCGAAGCTCTCGCCGCCCAATCAACAACAGATGCCCGTTGGACGGGAGAGCAGCATGATCAAATTTTGCCTTCACTCGTTCGATGTCTTTGACGAGGACTTCGGGCGCCAACTCAATCTGCTTGTCCGCGGTCCGCAACCGGCCAGGTAAACAGGAATTCAATGGGCCGAGATCGATTCCGTGCGTAGCAGCTTTGAGTTTTCGCAACGTCAGCCCGGTGGCAAAAGGGTTGAGTTTCGCCCCGTAAGGTCCAAGGCGCAGACCCAGATCGAGAATCCTTTCCGGCCCCAGGAATCGTTTAGTTAACTTGCGCCTCACCCGCCCTGACTGACCCGCGTGCTTCATCCGCGTTTCTAATTCGAGGAAAATTTCCCAGTCGTGTCGCGTCTCTGCATCAGGTTGGAATAATGGCGGGGAAAACTTGGCCGTGTTGCGCACCGCGAGCAGATTAAAAGCCAGGTCATAATGCCCACGCTCGAGCGATGAACTCGGTGGCAGGATGATATGCGCGTGTTTCGTCGACTCATTAACATAAAAATCAATAGCGACCATAAACTCGAGGTCGGCCAACGCACGATCCAACTGACGGCCGTTTGGCGTCGAGAGCACGGGATTGCCGGCAAAGGTTACGAGGGCCTTAATCTGGCCTGGACCCTCGGTCAAGATCTCTTCAGCAAGGGTGACCACCGGAAGCTCACCGGCAAACTCAGGCAGCTTTCGCACGCGGCTGTGCCAGCGGCCAAAACTACCTCGCGGCGCCAGAGACTCTGGTGCGGTGACGGGGTCAAACGCCGGCAGCGTAAACATGGAGCCACCGGGGCGGTCGAGATTGCCGGTCACCGTATTCAAGACGGTAATCAGCCACTGGCAAACTCCCCCGAACTCCTGCGTGCTAACGCCCATTCTGCCGTAGCAGACAGCTGATTCCGCCGCAGCAAATTCTCTGGCGAGCAGGCGTATTTGATCCGCCTCAATCCCGGTCGTTGATGCCACCTTGTCCGGAGAGAATTCGGCGACCAGTTTGCGGATAACATCCATATCCCTGGTGAAAGCAGCGAGTGGTCCCAGGCGGGTCAGGCCTTCGTCAAAGACGACGTTAAGCAGTGCCAGCAGCAATAACACGTCGCTGCCGGGTTTGATGAACAAGTGCTGGTCGACCAGGCGGGCAGTTTCCGTAAAGCGCGGGTCGATGAGAACAACCTTGCCGCCGCGCTCCCGAATCTCCTGCAACCTTCGACTCATACCCGGGGCGGTCATCAGGCTACCGTTTGAGACCGCCGGATTCGCGCCCAGAATGAGAAAGAATTTTGTCCGGTCGAGATCCGGGATGGGGATCAGGAGTTGGTGACCAAACATCTGGTAGGCGGCGAAGTGATGGGCGAGTTGGTCTACGGAAGTGGCGGAAAACTTATTCCGCGTATGCAGGCTGCGGAGAAAACCTGGAGCGAACAGCAGCGCGCCATAGTTATGAACCGTAGGATTGCCAAGATAGGTAGCGACGGAATTTCGCCCGTACTTCGCACTGATGCGTTTGAGGTTTTGCGCCACCTCGTCAAAAGCTTCGTCCCATCCGATGCGTTGCCAACCTGCGGGAGTGCGCCGGACCGGATGTTTGAGCCGATCCTTATCGTAGTGAATGTCCTGCAGGGCGACAGCCTTCGGGCAGATGTACCCCCGGCTGAAGGGGTCGTCTTTGTCACCGCGGATGTCGAGACGCTGATTGGGCTGGACAGTGATCTCGATGCCGCAGATCGCCTCGCAGAGATTGCAGGCGCGGTAGTGGGGGGTGTCGATTGTCATGGCGCAAAAGGCGTATCCGGTGATTACGCAGATTTAACCATAACCAGTCAGACAGCCAAAGGGAAAGTGGGATCTCAGGGTCGGTGGTTCAACCAAGTGGAGGCGCCGGGTTGTGCACAAAAAGTCTTATTAGTGCACTTTCGTGAGTCGCGCTGTTACCGCCTGGAAAAGCAACGAGGAGCGGCTACGGAGTGCCGCCCCTACAATTTCATTCTCGTTGCCTGGGTTATTTCGCGTTGGTTATGGCTGCGACAGCGGGTCGCCAGAGTCGCCGACGTAGACGCTCAAGACTGCGAAGTTTGCCGGGTTGCCCGAGAGCAACGCGTGATTGGCAATCAACACCGACTTGGTTCGGCTGTCGAACGCGATGCCCGCCGGATTATCCAGCGGCACTTCGTCCCCTGGTTGACTACTGATCCGGGTTAGTTCGTCGCCGTTGGTGGCCAAAATCGAGATCTGGTTGGTGAATGCCAGGGTAACGTAAAGCTTGCCGTCTGAACCGAAGGCCAACTGATCCGGTCCTTCGGCGGCCGAGTAAACATGGAACACTTCCAAATCAACCGGGGACGGACTGTTGACGAGTGGCAAGCGATAGATGGTGCCCTCGGCGGGGTTGGTCGGCGATGTCGTGGAGACTACATACACGTGCTCGCGTTCCGGGTCGAGCCGGATGCCGTTAGCTCCGAAGGGGATCGGGCCGCTGCCCGTCAAGAGTGGACTTTGGAACCAGAGCGTCGCGGCCCCGCCACCGGGGGCGTAGCGGAAGATTGCGCCTTGCAGCGAATCGGTAACGTAAGCATTACCTTCGTCGTCAAAGACAACGTCATTGGGAAGCGGGGGAAAGTCGGGCGGACCAGGATACTGCGGCGGCAGATCGGGGAGCGGCGCGCCATAGGCCGACTGCACGTAGCCTTGCCCTTGCTTGGTGAAACGAATCAAGCCCATCTGGGTGCTGAGTGCATAGACCCGCCCCTGCCCGTCGATAGCGATGTTGCTCACCGCATGTTCAAACGCGAGGGCCTCGCCCTGGACCACGATCGTTTGATCGAGGGCGCCGGTCTTCCGGTTGTAAACCTGGATGGCGGAGGGCCCGGTGAGGGCCGTGCCGAAACGAGCTGGACCTGAGACGAATACCGAGTTGCCGTGGACAGCTACGCCTTCGGGAAAGCCCGGACTTGCAGGTACGTTGGCAAATTTGGTGATGGTCCCGAATGCGGGCTTGGTCTTGGCCCAGCCGGCGCTGGCGGTGAGTGAAAGACTGAAGGCGGCGATGAGGAACGCCGCGGCGTATCTTCGAAACTTCGTTCTAGGTTGACGTGACATATCAATTTCCTTTCCGGGAATGCATGGGGGCGTCGAACCTGCCCCGGGCAAGTTGAGTGAATTGAAATAGGATTAGGTCTCAACTAGATAAAGCGTAAACGTGAGTCGAAAACTATCAGGTGGATTTGAGACGGTAGCAGGAAAGGTTGTTATCCGCAGATTACACAGCGCGGCTATGAGCCGCAACCAAAACGTCAGCGGGACAAAGGTCGAGTCCCGCAGTCCCGCGGAGCGATCTCATTCACACCGTGGCTTCAGCCCGGTGATGAGCAGGCGGCCTTAGAAGGGAACCGTTTGAACGGTTTTCCCTGGCCCCCGAGAAACCGTTAGAAACGGTTTGGAATCAGTGGCCGACTCCAATCACCGGGC
>DATKIS010000984.1:0-6493 GCA_035543975.1 Pyrinomonadaceae bacterium | reverse complement strand
CTGAGCTGTCGCGCGGGCAGCGTTAGGTTTCTCCGACTCCGGCAAGTAGTAAATCACCAACCGATTGGCACTAGTGAAATACTTCTTCATTACTCGTTGGACGTCTGCAGCAGTCACAGCCTGCAGTTTGCCCAGATCTGTATTTACCCGATTCGGGTCGCCGAGTAAGACGGCGGCTGAGCCGAGCGCGAGCGCCTTACCATCGCTGGTCTCGCGCTGGCGCAGCTCATCTGTCGTCAGCTGGTTCCTGGCCTTGTCCAACTCGGCCTTCGAAACCGGCGCATCCTGAATCTTCTTGATTTCAGCCAATAGCGCTCGTTCAACTTCCTCCAGCTTCTTGCCGCTGGCCAACACCACGTTGAAGGAAAAAACGCCGGCATCCTCGCGCAAGTCGGGGGTCGCGTCAGCGCTCTGTGCAATTTGCTGATCGTAAATCAAGGACCGGTAGAGCCGGGAAGATTCGCCCTGGGACAAAATGGTAGCCGCCACACGCAGCGGTACCGCGTCCGGGTCTTTCTCCGGCGGAGTGAGATAGCTGAAAGCAATCGCGGGCAGCGGAACGTTGGCGCCATAGTGCGTAATGCGGCGCTCTTTGGTGCGCTCGGGCTCTTTTTCGGTAACCCGGGGAAGCGGAATGGTGGGTTTGGGAATTCGTCCGAAGTACTTGTCTACCCAACCGTCAAATTGTTTGGGATCGAAATCGCCAACCACCACGAGCGTAACATTGTCCGGGCGATAGAAAGTGCTGTGGAATGCGCGCACGTTCTCCAGCGAGGCGGCGTCAAGATCTTCAATGCTGCCGATGGTCGGTCTTTTATAAGGGTGTTTGGTAAAGGACTGTTGCTCGATCAGGTATTCCAACATCCCATAAGGCGGAGCGATATAGCTTTGGCGAAACTCCTCCTGGACCACGCTGCGCTCAGACTTGAAGTTAGGTTCGTCAACGGTCAAGCCCGAGAGTCTGTCCGCCTCGGCCCAAAGTAGAGTCTCCAGATAGTTTGACGGTACCACTTCGTAGTAGACCGTGACGTCGGGATTAGTAAAGGCGTTATTGAAACCTCCCACGTCTTCCGTCAAACGGTCCATCATTTCTGACTTCATGTTCCGCGTAGCCTTGAACATGATGTGCTCGAACAAGTGGGCGAAGCCGCTGCGACCTTCGGGATCGTCTTTGGAGCCTACGTGATACCAAACCTGGATTGCCACGGTAGGACTCGCGTTGTCTACAGCACTAAGCACTCGGGTCCCGTTAGCCAGCGTTCTTTCCCTAAATTTGATCGTGGGCATCGACATTTGCCCGTATGAAGCGGGCGTAGAAAAAGGCAGAACCAGGAATAGGACGGCCAGGAACAAAAGCAAGATGGATTTTCGTTGCGTCATAGTCGCTCTCCAAAACATTAATTGGGAAGAGTTAACTGGTCACGATAGCTGTTCGGATGGGTAGACCGATTGGAGTTTGGGGATTCAATCCGCGTCGGCCACTGTGTGCCTGAAGCTGGGCTAATTTTCAAACGGCGCCGGCGCAAGCCCCTGATTATCAGTCCATATCAAGGGGGTTTCGATAGGGTTTGTCTTTATCCTTCTCGGCCCGCTTCATGGCGTCCTGGAATTTCTCTTCCAGGATCCGGTCGCGGTTTTTCATCGAACTGAGTTCCTGCGCAAAAATTTGCTCCCTAACCTGCTTCTGCTTGTCGAGGCCCTTAACCATCTCGTCGAAGGAAGCAAGCGGCCTGGTCTTTTCCTCGTGGGAGATGAGCGCGCCCGTCTGCGAGTCGATGGTGAGGGTGGCCTCGCAGCATGGGCAGATGATGGTATAGCGCGTTGTGTCTGCCATTAGCCGGCTCCTGAGAAGAATTCGTAAGTTAGAACAGCGGCAGTATAGCATCGAAGCGAACGCCGGAGCGGCGCTCGCGGCTGCTGTTCCAAGGTACAACGAAGGATCTCCGGAGACAGTAGAGGGCGCCCACGGGCTGGCGCCCCTACAATCCTCTCAACATGACTGCCGATTAACGTTGCTGATAACTTACGGAGTAACTGCCTTCTTTATGGCCGAGCCTGCCTTCTTCGCGCCCGCCTTGGTCTTTTCGGCCGCGGTTATTGCGCCTTCCTTCGTCTTTTCGGCTGCCGTGGTAGCGCCTTCTTTTGTCTTCTCAGCTACTGTCTGGGCGCCCTCTTTAGTTTTTTCCACGACCGTACTACCAACATCCCTGGCCTTGCCCGCCACGTCTTCGGTCTTGTCAGCCACGAATCCTGCGGCATCAGCGATTGCACTGCCGGCGCCTTCGAGGACATCCACCGTTTGATCCTTGAGATCCTTTGATTCGCCGGTCGGGCCATAGACTGTTGTGGTCCGTTTGCCATCACGAGTGGTCGTCACCACCACTCTTGAAACTCGTGGGTTGCTTTTGAAGACACGCGTTTCAGTCTTCACTCCGCTGGCATCTGTGGTGGTTATGATTTCCGAGTTGTCTGAACCCGGCCGAGTGGTATTGCTCGCGATCGTCGGGTCGGTGTTTGCGTTAGCGTTTACATTTACTGTGTCTGTCGTTGAGCAAGCGGTTCCAGCCACCGCCAGTATCGCCACAGCAAAACCAAGATAGAGCTTATTAATCACGGTCGTTTCCCCCTGAGGTTTAGGTCAATGTTTTCCAGTCGCAATTTACGCAATTGAAATGGCAAGCAACGTGCCAGCGAAACCTGCGGGCCAAGGCGTAGTAACCACTTCTTTTCAGCCATAAAACGCTTACTCAAATATTGACTGCCATCAAAGCATACGCCTTGGTTCGCCAGTCGTTCACTTACAGTACGGCTACGCAGACGGCGGCAGACTACCGCTAAACGCATGGGGCATTCGCGGGCTCTTCCACCGCCGGGTAAATTTATTCAGCGTCTGGCTCGCTTTTGGGCTAATATTCACGCCCAGCTATTCAGGGTTAGGTCGGTCCAGGACAAATTGCCATTCTCTTCCAAGGAGCACCAACAATGAACCAGGTTTTGCTAGGCCTTGCATTTCAGGATGCCGACGAATCGCAGATGTGGATAATCCTGGCGGTTGTCTTAGTAATTCTGTTCTTTATTGTGGTAATCGTCGTGGTTGGGCTAGTGATCTTTTTCGTGATGCGTAAACGGAAAAAGGATCTATCGGCCGGGGCGCCGGATGTTGCCCTGTCAGCTGGACCAGGCGCTTCAGACTATGCCGTCCTCTCACAACCGGAGGCCCCGCCTGCCAGCGCTTCCTATCCGGAAACGCAGTATCCCGGAATGTCACAGCCCGAACCGGCCTACGCGCCTATGTCCTCACCAGAAACGGCTGAGACGCTGGACCCTGACATGCCTTTGCCGATCTCTGGATCTCAGGCGGCCGGCTACAACTATTCGCCCGAAGCTGCTCCTGCGGCTGAACCAGAGCCATTCGATCCTTCCCGGACCGTGGCCATCATCCGGGAAAACACAGTTTCGATCAGCTACGGCACAATCAAGTTTGTCTCAGGGGTGCTCACGGGTCAGCAATTTAACGTTGAGCCGGAAGGCGCATTTATTGGCCGGGACAACAATCTTTCGCAAATAGTTGTGGCGGATCAGCGAATCTCGAAGCGCCATCTTTGGATCGGCGTCCGCGATGGGGTAGTAAAAATTGCGGATCAGGACTCGCGCAACGGCACCTTCCTAAACGATCCCAAATCAGATCGCGTGACGGAAGCCACCTTAAACCCGGGCGACACGGTCATCATGGGTGAGTCTGATGTAGCCCGCTTCGAATATCAGGGTGGGGATGATTAGGAACAGGGGCGAACAGCTTGCCCTAATCTCGACGCGGTAAGCACTCAAAGCCCACGGCACATCTCTGATCCCCAGGGCGTTCGCAAAGCACGGTCATAGCCCACCTTTACCTCGGCCAGGCGCCAGCCTTTCCGTTGCCAGATCGATCCGTCCTTGAATTCCACTCGGTTGATTACCGCCTGCTCCTGAAAACCGGTCCCCGGCTTTTTGGACAAAACATCCACGCTCACCACATCACTTGGACCAGACATACTAAAGCCCTGAAGGTCTTTGTTCTTATCCGGCTTAACGTCAACCAGGCAAAGAAACTGCCGGTTGGCGACCGGGGTGGAGTTAGTCTGATCGATGAATTGATATTCCCAGAACACCGTTTCAATCGCTTTGGTGCTGGCATTGTGAATCTTCGCCCGGTAGATAAAGCCGTCGGCAGGTTTCGCAGCACGCGAATCCTGGACGCTTTTCTCGAGTGCCGCGGAACGGCCGTCTACGGTGTCGAGGTTTGGATCTCTCATTCCAGCCGGGATGTCGGCCCGGCGGTTTCGCTCGATAATCTTGTTTGCCGGAATTACCGCTGCCACCGGCGGCACATATGAGGAGTTAACCTGGTCCGCCGTTAGCCGGCTCTTGGCCCAGCTGACGCTTACCACTTCAGCCGGGAGCCCATCAGTAGTGAAAGTAGGGGTTTGAATTGGCGTAAGGAGCAGCACGATGAGCGGACCGAATAGTAAAGCTCTCATGAAATCCTCTCCCGAATGAGCAAAGTTATCAGGACTCCCAAGCCGAGCCCGATCTACCATTCCGCTTGGGCGTAATTGTACACAATGGAGAGCTATCGAGATAACAATTCCAGCTGCGTTTACTGGAAACTCAAGGCTACTCTGCGGCAAAGTCTCTTACGCAAAGCGTTCGCCGCGTGTTCGTCGCCTCACCGAGCAAAACAAGTAGGTACATTCATGCGATGCCATGGCTCGGCGACACAAGGAAGCCTGGGCCAGCCCTGTGCTAGAACCCACCATTTCGTGAACTAAAGTTTCCGATTCTGCTCGGCGGTTAGATCCAAGGGGGAGAGAGACTAAACACCTATTTTTCGCGTTTGAAGACGCAATATGGAGTGCTGATGGATCGGTTTGAGTCGCCGGTGTAAGTGGCGACCAACTCCCAACCCTCTCGACCTAGGCGGTTGAGTTCGTCTTCCGAAGAAGTATAAGCAATTTTGTATTCCCACTTTGCCCCAGTGGGATTCTCCTTCGCTGCGTAGCTAGTCCATGCGAACACGCTCGTCAGGAGCATCAGCGCGACTGTGAGTGATTTGGCTAGAGTAGATTTCATGAGACACACTCCTCTTATTACCTAATTGTGTTCCCGGCGAACAAGAGATCGTCGAGTTCGGCATATAGCTGGAGAGCCTGGTTTCCCGAATTCCTCAGAACACTTAATACACTGTCACGTTCGCTGCCGCCCAGAGTTCGAATTTTGTTACGAACGTCATTTGCGTGCAACAGCCATTCGATTCGGCTCTCCTGTTGTATGCTGGCATTTTTCAGATAGTTCGCAAAGCTCAGAAGCACCGTCGTCCGCAGATGCCGGTTGGGTGCCAGGTCAAACAGTGAGTCGTAGAGATTACATTTTTCATGGAAGAACTCTGACTGCGAGCGCTCAGTTGCGCCCTCCCAGTTCTCCAAGTCAGCAAGGAGCTGAACGAAGCCCTGCTGCCATTCCGGAGAGGCCCGTTCTGACATCGGCAGTGGTACCTGCTGGCCTCCGAATCTGAGAGACTTGGCCCGCATCAGTAGTTTTTGGGAGTCGGTTGAATTCCAGAATTGCAGACTCCTTGGCGCCCCATCCACTTTATCCGGCTGCAATTCCTCATCACCAATTGGGGTAATAAACCACTTGTTAAGGTCATCGACATAGTTCTTTACGGATCCCCGGCGAGCTAAATTCGTGGCCACGTCGGCACATTGAACAGAACTGAATTGCCGAACCACGTATGAGCGAAACGATTTCCCTAGCTCCTGCGTGGGGACATTCTTTTCGTTTAGGGTCTTCATCAAATTCACGAAGGTATTTGCGACACCATCATTTCTCATGGACACCGAGAAGGACCGCGGATCAGCGTTGATTTTCTTTAATGCCGAACTGAGACTGAGAGTCAGGACCTCGAGATCCCCGGCGGACAAATCGCTGGAATCAGAAATCAGCCGGATCACCGGACTAACCTGGGCCGGCGAAACCAACTCAGCGACGTGCGATTGCACGAATCGTAGATCGTCTTTATGAAGTTTTTCCTCGTTACTAAAACTCTTCCGCCGGACCTGGTTAACGGTTTCGTAGAAATCCGAAACATCGTACCCGAGGTTTTCATTGCAAGTCAGGATGGGCAGTTTTACCTTTGGAATGTCGTCGAACAAGACCCGACCTCGTTGGGGATCCAAAACGAGCATCGCCTGCACCGCACGACTCTTTAGGGATAAGGCGTCCAACTTCAGATCGTATGCCGCCGACAAGTATCCGTTCGGGGTATCGGACATCCCTTCACGAAGTCGGAGTCTTTGTTTTTTTTGCACTTCGGAGCTTCGCGAGAAAACGCTTTCAAGGAGCTCGATTCGCTTTTGTTTCTCACGAATAAGGCCCGAGTCTGCGATCCGCAACAGTACGTCTATCGAGACCTCAGGTGCTGCGGAAGAAACGCTGCCCAGGAGTACATTGAGTT
>DATKIS010000983.1:0-8084 GCA_035543975.1 Pyrinomonadaceae bacterium | reverse complement strand
GCGAAAACCGCGCACGTAGAGCAGCCTGGACCGCAACCTCCCGTAACTGGGGTGGCCCGTCCAGCGCTCGCGCCGAAATAACTTTTCCCGTTTCATCTATCACAACTTCCACAGCAACTACTCCTGAGAGTCTGAGCCGCTTCGCTGATTCGGGATAGAGTGGTGACGGCAAACTGATCGCACTTCCATTGAGTACCCCTCCAGATACCGCCTTGAGAATTGATCGGGCTGGCTGCCTTGGGGGTGGCTCGGAATCAAGCTTAACTACCGGCGCGGGAGCATTCGAGGTTGGTCGCGCCGTTAATACCTGTCCCGCCTCACCCTTTAGGTCATCAGAAGTGATCGTGGAGGCCGGCAATGAACTTGAAATCTTTTTGTTTGGCGCAGCATTTTCCACCGGCACTTTGGTCTCGACAGGTGTCTTGTTATTTCCGAGATTTCCACCGGTAGGCTTATTCTCAGCGGGCTGAGCCATCTTCATCATGTTTTCGTCGAGGTAATACATGATGGAGCGATAGGTTATCTCAGTAGGCTCAAAGGTGACTTTGCCCCCCTCGATCACGGCCACCGAAGTTGTCATCCGGTTCCAGTTGCCGGCGAAATCAAACTCGTACTTGTAAATCTCTTTGCCCAACAGCGACCCGTCGTCGTTCAGCAGAGTCATCTCGCTGATGTTTCCCTTGTCATCATACTTGTACACTTCTTTTCCGGTGAGGTTGGCGCCGGCGATCGGGAAATACTGGTTTTCAGTTTTGTTGCCTTTCAGATCGTAGGCCACCACTTCGAGGACGGTATGTTTGCCCTCAAGCGTCTTCCCAGTTTGGTTAGACAGTTTGGCAATCTCTGTCCTCACTCTCCGGACCGGTCCTACCAGCCCATCTCTAATGCGATCGCTCTCCACCGATGCGATCGAGGGCGAAGGCTGAAGGGCGTTGGCCTTTGCCGTAAGGGTAGACTGCCCCATTGCAGTTACACTTATTAAGGTCAATAAAGCGCACGAGCTTAGGGTCATCAAAGATATACGTCTTAACATCGGATTTTCGCTCCTGATCTGCCGTTCCGCAGGGTGGGACTGTCAAAAATAAATTACGTGAGGCAGGGACACTGGGAAAGATTGGACTAGCCGCTATGACGGCGACGCAATAATAGCGAGTTCAACGTGGTTTGTCTACAGCCAACAGTGAGGGGGGCTGCTCGGGTCTTGTTCAGCGAGATTTCTCAGTCATTTCGCCGGAAAACTGGGAGAAGCGGCGGTGAGGCTGGTTATTTCATCGATGAGCCGAATAGCGTTCCCCCGACCAGTTTGATCGTTACACAGAATTGAGAAAACTACCTGCTCGCCAGCGGCGGTAGTCAGGTAGCCGGAGAGTGAGTGGGTGTAGGTCAAGGAACCGGTCTTCGCGGAAACGCTGTCAACGAGGGTCTTGAGTCTGCCGCCAAGGGTGCCATCACGGCCGGAAATTGGTAACGATTGCCTGAAGGTCGATCCGGATGGGGTCTTGGAAAGAGATAACAACAACCCCACCGTACTCGCTGGAGTGACCAGATTAAGCCGCGATAAACCCGATCCGTCGTGAAGTGCGAGCCGGGCGGTCGGAATACCATTATTCCCCAGCCACAGCCGGACTACCGCCAGACCCAACTCATCATCGCCACGTTCCCGGCCAATTTGCTGAGGGAGTCCCAACATCTGTTCACGTTCCCGGCCAAGCGTCCGGAGTATCAATTCCGCATACAGATTGTTGCTCTCCTTGTTTGTTTTTCTAACAATTTCGCTCAGAGGATCGCTGGCCGCAGCTGCGAGCTCAATAGCCTTCGCCGGATCAAATCTTTGGGTTTGGGGATGACGAGAATCACGGGATTGCGCCTGCCCTGCGACAGAGATGCCGCGCTGTTTGAGCTCATTCACAAATAGCTTTGCCGTCCACAGCGCGGGATTGTGCACCGAAAGACGAGCCCCAAAACCTTTGCTGGAAGGAGCAAACTCTCCCCACACCTGAATGTTGTTGTCCGAAAGGCCACGGTGTATGCCAACCGTGGTGCGCGCGCCCGGTTTCCCGGTAACCATGCGATTGTCGACAGTCACATAATCTTCGACATCGCTGGTCCTGGCGATTGGCGGTTGTTCGGCTTTGTCAGCTGGAACAAGGTTAACGTCAATCTGATTCTCGTTAACTGAAAGCGCACTCGCTTCCGCACCGAAGTACCATTGCATATCCGTCCATTGCCAGCCATCGCCCAGAGAATCTCCACGGAAAAAGCTCTCGTCGCCTACCACATTACCGTCTATGCGTCTGATCCCTCGTCCGTAGAGATCGTTTGCCAGTTTGGTGAGTGAAGCTCGGCTGGCGTCCTGGCTACGAGTTACGAGGTCTGGCGCACCACGTCCGTACAGAGTGATGTCTCCGCGAAGCGTTCCGTTCCCGTCGGGTTGGGCAGCGCCATACACAGAGGTACGCCATCGGTAGTCTGCGCCCAGCAGGGCGAGGGCTACCCCCGTGGTATAAATCTTCATGTTCGACGCTGGAATGAAGAGTTTGTCAGCATCTCGCTCGTAGAGTGTTTTTCCATCGGACAAGGTAACTACTTTGATACCCCATCGCGCGGAGGCAAACTCACTCTCATCAATTGCCGCATTTATCCGTCTCGCAAGCTCTTCCGTTCCGGAGGTAGAGGATTGCATCTGCCCCGGATTCGGTGCCTTGCGAACTTCTGTCGAAGGGTTATCCTTCGCGTTTCCGGTAATCAAAGGCTTCACGAAAAGCAGGCCCGATACCGCCAAAAGAAGGATCAGAACACCCTTAACCAGACTACTCATTCTTTGATTATCGTTCATTATCGTCCTGACTTCGGAGGTATCGAAGTTTCGGGAATCCGGCTTATCTGGAACTTCATTAGCGATTAAGGGGGAGACTCAACTGGCAAAGAGGGCAGCGGTCCGGCCTGACGCCAGAATCGATCGGGTCGCCTCATACACTTCATCAACGGTGATGTCGCCAATGACGCTGTTGTAAATTACACGATGGCGGTCGCCCTGAGGCAGGTACCCTTCCGGGGCACGCTTGTCGAGTAAGAGCACGACCGGTGTCCCGACTGCCGAAGCAATATGCATTGGCCCAGTGTCATTGGAGACGAAGGCCGCTAGTCGTGCCTGAGCTGCCGCTACCTGGGGAATGGTTAGTTGATCCAGGACGATGACCGAAGCGGGAAACTGTTGCCGGATGTCTTTGACGAGCGCGCGTTCCTCAGGACCAAGAAAAACCAGGACCTTGACTTGATCATTTCTAATCAGAAACTCGGCCAAGCTGGCGAATTGCTCCAAGGGCCAACGCCGGCTGGGATGACCCGCCCCGGGAAAGAGTCCAACCAGTGGCGAGCCAGCCTCAGCCTTGGACTTTTTCAAGGTCTTCTCAATCGTTGCATCATCCATCGTTCTGGACTTGAGCACCGGCAGGCGTTCGGCATTCTTAATCTGAAGTGGTACCAATACGTCCAGATAACGATCGATTATGTGACGCTGATGATGGTCGGTCTCAGCCGGCGGCCGCGGGTGAAAGTTTGCCAGGTAGTCGAGCGAACGGCCGGGTCGACAGGCGAAGAGCCGCTTTGGCGCTCCCGACAGAAACCCTAGGACGTTGGTCTCGGATAGGCTGTGAAGATCGATGACGAAGTCAAACTTCTGCCTCCTAACGTCTTTTACCAGCTTGAACAACCGCATGACCGAGACTGGCATAAACCCATCGCGTAGAGACACACGATCGACGACCAATGATTCGTCCGCATAGCCTGACAGCGTAACGACGTCGGCGCCTGGTTTTCCCACTGCTACCGTAATCCTGGCACGCGGAAATCGCTCGCGAATTGCGCGCAAAGCAGGCAGGCTAAGCACTACGTCACCGAGCTGACCAAAATCGATAACCAGAATATTGCGAGGGTCAAAAGTCACTACAAACCACTATCATGTGCGTGACGGCGGATACGTCCTAATTGTAGATGTCTCGGCTATTGCCAATGTCTAAAACGGTGACTGTGCCATTCGGATCATCAACTTCGTAAATGACTCGATAATCGCCGACTCGAATTCGCCAGCCAGTTCGCCCCGTTAGTTTGAGACAACCTTTGTGGCCGTGGATCATCGCCGAGCGCGAAGATTGAAGCCTTCAGCCTCTCATAGTCGCGCAATGGAAGGTCAGCCAATTCCTTGCTTGCCCGCCGACGAATAAAGACTTCATAGCTCATTGACGCTGGCGCTCAATTTCCTCAGTAGCCCGAGAGAAAGGGATGACTTCATCATCAGAAGCTTTGGCCTCGTCGAACGCTCGGATTGACTCGATCTCTTCCAGCGCCGCCAGAAGTTCATGATAGTACTTGACATCGAGCAGCACCGCTGTGCGGTTTCCGTTTTGATCCACAACGTATTGTTCGCTAGCAGCCATTCTTTACCTCCCATACTTCAATTCTACTTTTAGCCAGTCGACTCTATCGAGTCCAATTAAGTCTCTCGCAGATCGCGACCAGTCATCTCTCCGGGTTTTTCGTTGCCGAGCAAACCCAGCAATGTGGGGCCAACGTCTTCGAGCGCTCCGCCTTCGCGCAGTTTCAAACCTTTCGACGCATCATCAACCAAGTGGAACGGAACCGGATTGCTCGTGTGCGCTGTGTGTGGGCCGCCGGAGTTTGGGTCGATCATCTGTTCACAATTACCGTGATCCGCAGTGATTAAGGTGATGCCCCCAGTGTTTCTAATACTTTTGGTAATCCAGCCAAGGCAAGTATCAACATACTGGCACGCTTCGATCGTCTTATCGAGCTTGCCCGTGTGTCCCACCATATCAGGATTCGCAAAATTCACGATGAAGACATCCGTTTCCCGCTCTTCGATCGTCCGCAAGACTTTGTCAGTAAGTTTGAAAGCGGACATCTCCGGCTGGAGGTCGTAGGTGGCAATCCGCGGCGAAGGCACCAGCAAGCGTTGCTCGCAATCATGCTCCTTCTCCACGCCACCATTGAAAAAATAGGTTACGTGCGCGTATTTCTCAGTCTCAGCCAACCGGTAATTCCGCACGCATATCTTCTCCCAAACCTCGGCCAGAACATTCTTGTGATCGCGGGGTCCGAAAGCCACCGGCAGCGGAAAGGTCCGGTCGTAGACGGTAAAACAGACAAAATCGATTTGCGGTCGTCCGGTTACGTCAAACTCAGCAAAACCCGGCACGGCCAGGGCCCTGGTTAGTTGGCGCGCGCGATCTGGTCGGAAGTTAAAGAAAATTACAGCGTCGCCGTCCTGGATCGTCGCTATTGGATCACCGGCCGCGTTCACTACAATTATCGGTTCAACGAACTCGTCGGTGATTCCCTGCTCGTGCGAACTCCTGACGGTAGCTATCGGATCGGTGCTTCCGATGCCTTTTGCCTTCACCAGCAACTCATAGGCGCGCTGCGTTCGTTCCCAACGCTTGTCGCGATCCATTGCGTAGTAGCGACCGATCACAGTCGCGATTTGGCCGCAACCAATTTCCTCAACCTTCTGCTGCAGCGCCTGAAGGTAATGGAGGCCGGACGAAGGCGGCGTGTCACGCCCGTCAAGAAAGCAGTGGATGAAAACTCGATCGAGGCCGCGTTGTTTGGCGAGTCGAAGAAGTGCGTAGAGATGCTCCTGAGAAGAATGGACCTGACCGTCGGAAAGCAGACCCATCAAATGAAGTGCGGCACCTCGCGGCTTCACTCCGTCCATTCCGGCAATCAAGACTTCATTACGTAGAAACTCACCAGTCGCAATCTCGTAATCAACCCGAGAGACATCCATTCGAATAACCCGTCCAGCCCCAATGTTCAGATGCCCCACTTCGGAATTCCCCATCACGCCGGCCGGCAGACCTACTCGCGTGCCCGACGCCTCCAATAGCGTCTGTGGATAGTGGTCGCAGATTTCGTCGTAGTAGGGCGTTTCAGCCAACGCAATGGCGTTGCCTTCTCGCCGGGGAGAGTAACCCCAACCGTCGATGATGATGAGTGCTATCGGGCCCTTAGAGTTATGCAAAACGTTTCCCACCAATCGCGCAGACTTCTCAATTAACTTTTTCGTCTTTCCAGTAATCGGGTGCTTCCTGCATTTGCGGATCCGGCCGCTCCATCCAGCGCTCAGGTCGCTTCAGCTCTCTGAATCCGAACCGCCGGTACAGTTCTTGAGCATCCTTGGTGGCCAGGACCCAACGGCGAAAGCCCTGCAAATCCGAATGGGACAGGATCGTCTCCATTAGCCACTTGGACAACCCCTGCCCGCGGTGCTTGTCAGCAATGAAGACATCGGCCACCCACGCAAAGGTGGCGAAGTCAGTTACTACTCGAGCGAAGCCAACCTGACGACCGTTATGGAAGACTCCAAAATTAAGCGAGTGATCGAGCGAACGCTGGACTGTCTCGAGCGTTCGACCTTGACCCCAGTAGGACTGGTTTGAAATGAAGTCGTGAATTAACGCCAGATCAAGGCGTTCATTGTCTGTGCTGATGATGTATTCGCCCCGCTGCCACTCGCGTTCCCCACCCGCAATCATTCCTGCTCTGCTCCTTCAGCTTTTGGCGGCGCGAACTTCGCTCGGGTTAGATTGTTTGGAAACGGCGAGCCGGAGCTGATGGAATGCTGAGCGCCCGGGATAGCGTCCAGTCCCGCGCAGATCCTCTTCAATTCGCAGCAGCTGGTTATATTTAGCAATTCGATCTGTGCGAGAAAGGGATCCGGTTTTGATTTGACCCGCGTTTGTCGCTACGGCGAGATCGGCAATAAAGGGATCTTCCGTTTCACCTGAACGGTGAGAAATCACAGCCGTCCGTCCATTTGTTTTGGCCAGCTCAATGCAGTCAAGGGTTTCGGTTAGAGTGCCAATTTGATTTACCTTGATCAGAATGGAGTTTGCTACCCCAAGCTCGATTCCCTTGCGCAGGAATTTGGTGTTGGTTACAAACAGATCGTCACCGACAAGCTGCACGCGGTCGCCGACTGCCTCAGTCAAAGTCTTCCATCCGGTCCAGTCGTTTTCCGCCATGCCGTCCTCAATCGAAATGATTGGATACTTCTCAATCCAGTCCGTCCAGTATTCGACCATCTGGTCGCTCGACAATGTGCGCTTATCGCTTTTCTTGAATACGTAGGCCTTGCCGTCGTAAAACTCGCTGGCAGCCGGATCCAACGCAAGCAGGCAATCATCGCCGGGCGCATAGCCCGCCTGCGTGATCGCTTCGAGAATGGTCTCGACCGCTTCTTCGTTTGAGCGGAGATTTGGAGCAAATCCACCTTCGTCGCCAACGCTGGTGGCGTAGCCCTTTTTCTTCAAAACGCCTTTGAGCGTATGAAATATCTCTGCGCCCATGCGCAGACCCTCAGTGAAACTGTCGGCGCCCACCGGCACCACCATAAACTCCTGGAAGTCGACGTTGTTATCAGCATGTGCGCCACCATTGATGATGTTCATCATCGGAACTGGCAAGGTGCGCGCGTTTGGCCCGCCGAGGTATTTGTACAGCGGCACCTCGAGGAAATTGGCTGCCGCCCGCGCAGTCGCCATCGATACTGCCAGCAACGCGTTGGCGCCCAGCCGGGCCTTGGTCGGAGTCCCGTCGAGTGCGATAAGTGCGGTGTCAATCTCAGTTTGATCGAGCGCATCCATGCCCTCGATCTCGGGAGCGATCACTTCATTGACGTTGTGGACCGCGTTCAAGACACCCTTGCCTAAATATCGGCGATTGTCGTCGTCGCGCAACTCAACGGCTTCATGCTCGCCGGTGGAGGCACCTGACGGCACCGCCGCCCGTCCCGTCTGGCCATCGCTTAGCATTACTTCCGCCTCAACCGTGGGATTGCCGCGCGAGTCTAGTATTTCTCGAGCGTGTATCTCTTCAATCAGACTCATTCATTGCTCCAATCAAGACAGTTTCCGCCCGCTTAACCAGCCGAGCAGCGATCACGATTCGGCGATCCCTGCAAACAGGAAGTTTCATTCTCGGTAATAGCTAACTTTATCATCGGCACGGATGGAATCGAAGTGTCCGCCACGAAAACACCTTGGTTCAACCGGCTGCCCGGGCGG
>DATKIS010000982.1:0-9719 GCA_035543975.1 Pyrinomonadaceae bacterium | reverse complement strand
TTTGGACAAGCGGAAGAAGCTGACCAAGTCTCTACAAGCCACCTGCACCATGGTTGAGTTCCCGGCTGTCAAAGACGCCGAGGCGAAGGCGTGGGCACGAGCTCGACTAAAGGAACTGAAGTCCGCAGCGGACGATCGGGTGCTTACCGAAATCATCAGACTGGTCGGCACCAACCTGCAAACCCTAAATTCCGAGTTGGACAAACTGGCAGCCGCGGCGGTTCAAACGGGTCAGATTACGATGGAGTTGGTTGATGAGTTGATTGATCGTTCGCGCGAGCTGTCAAACTTTGACCTGGGAGATCAGTTGGTGGCCGGAGATCGCAAACGGGCGCTCGAAACGCTGCACCGTTTACTCGAAGACGACGTCGCCCCGGTGATGCTGCTCGGCTTAATTGCGGGGAATTACCACCGGCTGGCAATGGGCAAGGAGCTGCTCAAACATGGAAGGCGCGACGAAGTCTATCGCCTGATTTTCGGTCCGCCCTCCAAACGCGACGCTTTCATGAATACGCTTCAGCGCAGCGACTCAGCCAAAATCACTCGCGGCATCAAACTCATTGCCGACGCCGACCTCGCGATTAAGACTTCGCAAGCCACGCCTCGAATGCAACTGGAGATGCTCGTCTGTGAGTTAGCGAGTTAGCCTTAACTTGAACAGAAACCGGTTCTGTCTTAGTCCACGCCAACGACATTGACTAAATAGGAGATCACTGCCACCGCCCCCACAACGCCTAAAACGACTTTGCCCCACGTCGGAAAGCTTTGAGCGTCCTTCCGTTCGACTCGAACAACATCTGAATAGGCCAGCTTCTGGCTGGTCTTGGTTTTGGCGTTAGTCATCATGAAGAAATCCGGACCAACATAATTAATATCGCCGGTAAGTTTCTTCTTATCGATCAATCTAACGGAGACATGCGCTCCTTCACCGAGCTTGGCCACCTGCCCTTTGATCTTCTCGGATTGGTTTGTGGCCGCCGTGGTTTGCGCCGAGGTGGGCCCGGGGAAAACGATAGCCAGGGACGAAGCTGAAGCCAAAATCACTAAAACAATTTTGAGCATTGACTGGGCCTTTCTGCCTACGGGTTGGAAACAGGAGTGGATCGTGCTCTCAGTCGATTGGGAAGACGATACATGAGACTACACTAAACCTCACGAAAATGATGCTCTACGGAGCAGCGATCCTGATGACTCCGCTATTGCTGTAAGCACCATGCGCGCGGACTTTGACCCAAAGATCTCTGGGGGCGCCCACCACATTGTCCGGGAGCCTGACCACCACCTGGGTGACTTCGCTGACACCGGTTAACGCTCCCGCGAATTCGACAACCAGGTTGTACGTTCGACCCTGATCGTCCTCCGCCAGCACCATCACATTCGCAGCAGTGTCGCCCGGCAATAGTCCCAACCGCCACACAAACAGCGAAACTCGCCGGCGCAGATCGGGACTCAGGTTGTACGGGTTGGTCAGGGTAAATGGATCACGCGTCTGAGTAACCAAATCCAGCGCCACCGCCCGGATGAAGTTGTCCTCGATCAACAATACCGGCGCATCGGCCGGCGCCGCCTGAACAACCTGATTGACAGTCCCGCTGCTGTTAAGCCAACCAGTACTACCGACGAAGTCTGCTGTGATCGTATGGCTGCCCACGGCGAGTAGCGGGCTGCCGAAGGATGCGTGTCCGGTCGCGTCCAGTACTCCCCTTGCTAATATGGTTGCGCCTTCCTTGAAGTCTACCTGACCAACAGGCGTTCCGGCTCCGGGAGTAGACGCCGTTACAGTCGCGGTAAACACAACAAATTGGCCCAGGGGAGATGGGTTCAACGATGAGCCGATTGTCGTGGACGTCCCCACCTGAACCAGATGCGTCGTACCCGCTGAGCTGGCGGCAAATTGAGTGTCTGAAGCGTAGGTCGCCGTGATGTTATGACTTCCGGGCGCGAGGTTGGATAGGGTGAAGGAAGCGATCGCGCTTGAATTCGGCAAGACAGTGACCAGGTTGGTGAGCGGGCGCTGGCCAAGTATGGTGGCGCCCTCCTGGAAGGTGACCATCCCTGTAGGGATGCCGGCGCCAGAGGGAAGGGAGGAGACGATCGCGGTGAACGTAACTGACTGCCCAAAACTCGAAGGACTGGGCGAGGAGCTTAACGCAAGACTGGAAGCATTGGCATGGACCTTTTGGACCATGGTCACGGACGCCCCGGAGTGGCTGCCGTCACCGCTGTAGGTGGCAGTTATGAAATGATTGCCAAGAAAGCCGCCGCCGGCTGCCAACGACGAGGTGGTAAACGAGGCCTGTCCGTTAGCGTTGATAGGGATATTGGATGCGAGCGTCGAAGGAACCTGGGTCTGGCCGTTGTGGGTCAGACCAGTGAATGTCACTGTGCCGCCGGGCGATGCGGGGACGCCGGTGACGGTGGCCGTGAATGTAATGGGACTTCCTACAACCGCATTACGTAGATCCGGCGATGACGAGGTGATGGATAGACTGACCCCGGGCACAGTCCCCAGGGCAAAGAGGGTACCTCCGTTGAGCGTGTATACGGTGCCGTCTGGCCCGATGACGGTTGGGACATAGGGCTCGAGGATTCCCGGAGTCAGTACCACGGCCTGGATCAGCGTGTTTGTTGCCAGATTCCAGCGATAGCTGTGGCCGTCTTCGCTGGTGAAGAAGACGCTGTTCGTCGACGGATTAACCGCGGGCGCGTTGATACACCACTCCTTCACTGCGTGAGGAAACGTGTTGGGATCCGGGTCGGGATCAGGAGTGGGACCAATGACAGTCAGCACCTCCCTCATCTCGACCAGGCCATTCGCTGACGGATGAGGATCGATCTGGGTGGCGTTTGGATCGAGCAGCGCCACTTTGTTTACACCGCTGCCGTCGGCGAACGGATAATCGTTGTACTTCGTAAACAATAGGTAGGGCGACGAGCCCGTGTAAGACGGCACCGCGGAAGCGGGCACGATTCCCGGGGTGTAATCCCAGCCAAACGCGCCGGGCGTTTTTACGACGGACAGATCCCCGCTGAAGCGCAAAAGAAACCCGCGCGATGCCGTGTTTGGAGCCAGGACTCCAAAATAGACGTCACCGTCAGGCGCGACCATCGGAGAGGCTGTGCCAAGGTCGTTGACTGTCGCCGAGTTCCCATTTCGAGGATCTCTCAGAAACACGGAATACTTCGTCATCAAGGTTGCCGAGTCCAGGCCGAGCAATTTCGCACTGGACCCCTTGGCGACCACGTAGAGTGTGGTGCCGTCATTGCTCAAGGCGGGCGCCACGTTGTGGCTCACCTGGTCGATGGTGCTATCGCCCGTGACCACGCCAGCCAGGACGTAGGTCGCTTGTCCACTGGGATCTATGCGTGCGAAGCCGCTTTGACTCGTGCTAAGGGGGGCGGGAGCGGTTCCCTGCACACGAAAACCAAAATAGACGTTGCCTGCCGCATCCGCGGTAATCGGAGAGTTGATGAATATCGTGCTGTTATAAGCCCCGGCATTGAGGTTGTAGTTGTTCAAAGTCGTGTAGAACACCTCTCGCACCGGCGGCCCAGGAGTGTTTGAGTCAGGGTTGTCGATGTGCCAGAGAGTGCCACCAATGCCGGCATAATACATTCGCGTCCCGAAGGCTCCGGTGGTTATGCACGGGTTATAGACTGGTATCCAACTGGACGCCGGCAAGACGTAGTCGCTGGCGGTGGTGTACTTCAGAGTCCCGTTGGCGCCGTTGAAAGCATCAACCCTAAATCGGTTGTTTGCTATCTTGACCGGCACCAGGACTGTATTGCTTAACGTAACCAGCGGCGCGCCGTAGTGGGCCGGAGCGGTATTGTTGAAATCTATGTTGGCAGTCCACTTAATCGCGTTCAGGTTCTGGGCCGGAACGGAGTAGACGGATGTATGCTGGGGGTTTCCGGCGAAGTTAGTGGCCTGAGCAAACGCCCGATCGGTAGTAAACCCAAACAGAAGGCAAAACAACCCGGCGAGTAAGAATCTATTGGTTACCCGGAGCCAACCATACCTTGTCGAAAAAACCATAGTTCACTATTCCTTGTTCTTACCGCCCCCAATATTTACGATTTAGTATCGCAAATTATCTTGTGATTAGATTGTAGCAATTGGCCGGGTTGCCCCAAAGGTAGTCGAGGAAGCGACACAATCCCCGAACTCAAACAAAAACTTAACCGCGTACTGCAACCGTAATGTATCTCCCGGTCCGGGCGCAGTAATCTCGATACGGTTGGCCGTAAAGGTTTGATAGAAACGCTTCTTCCTGCCTGATTTGGAAATGCATAGCCGCCACCGCCAGCAGCGCGAAAATCAGGAATATCAAAGTTCCGTTGATGAGAAAGATTCCGACGAACCACAGATCTAAAAACAAGTAGATGGGATTGCGGGAGACCGAGAAAATCCCTTTGGTGACGAGCGTGCCGGGATTCTTCACATCGAAACCGACCCGCCAGGAGTCTCCAAATGAAAAATAGGCGCTGGCAAAAACGACCAGCCCGAGGGAAACGACGATCACTCCCACCAGTTTCGCGGTGGGCGAGCTAACCAACGGCATATCCAGCGGCGAACGGAAGATTCGAAAGCGGGAGTGAAAGGCGTATAACAGGAGCTCGACAACCCACACCCCCAGACCGCCAAAGGAGAGCAACTCGAAGGCAAGCCTGAATCCCTTTTTTCCGCCGCCAATCGCGATCGGATTCACGTTTCGGCGCAGGCGCAGGTAAAGGATTTTCCCAATCAGGATGACCAGAAAAACGACCAGGCTGGCAATCTGGAAATAGTCGAAGAAGTCCATCGGAAAGGTTAAGCCAGACTATCCCTGGGAGCGCAGCCATCCGTTCCTGCACTCCGGTGTCCGACACACTTCAGTTTGTCGCTCGGTCTCGCTGCAGGCGTGATGGGAACGACACGACAAACTGAAGAGCCTCTTGCAAAACTCGTCGAACCAGAGACTAGAAAGACAAATCGCGAGAACCAGGGAATGTTTTGAATTACGCTGAAAGCGTTGGCTAATTCCAGCCCCGGGTTGCGCTTTTGGCAACCCGGGGGAAACGGGTCATTTCGAAGATGCAACTCTGAAGGAGTTGGGTTACGCCTCGCGAACAACAAAGCCATTGCAACTCCTTCAGAGTTGCGAAGAATCTTCTTCCTACTCTTAACCCCAGGGTTTCAAGGCAAACCCTGGGCTCTGAATTAGCCAACGCTTTCAGCGTAAAACGTCAAAATCCCATGTCTTCGTTAACTAGTTCTTGCTAATAACTCTCATGACGAGTTTTGCAAAAGGCTCTGAAGTGGGTCGGACTTAAAAGCCTGGCTCACTTCGCTTGAGTCGAAGGAACAGGATATGGATTTCCCTTTTTCGGCAACCTGCCCGCCATCGCTCTACCTTCGGCGGACGTCCAGGGCTGTCCATAGAAGAACCCTTTTGCCGTCGACTCGGGAACGAGTCGCTGATCGAGCGGACTCCCACCAGCCGGAATTTCCATGTCAACCATGAATGAGTTGAAGTAGAGACTGACGTTCCCCTTTTGCTCCGGGTGTACTTCGGGCATGCCATTCGCCCCAATCCTCCAGCGCCAGGTCCGCCAAACCTCGCCATTGTTCATCAAACTACACTCCCAGTTTCCGGGATAGTCCTCCAGGGCCAGACGATTCGTGTCGCGCACCCGCCCCCAGGTCAGCGGAGCGTGCAGCCGGACCATGCGAAAGCCTATCTCTTCCCGGTACTCCATGCCGCGTTTGTACTGCGGGGCCAGTCTGTCCTGATAAATCACCACAAAGCTGCGCTCCGCCCGGCTGATTGCCTGATCCGCGTAGGGCATTGGCCCGGGCATTGACAGTCGTTTGCCGTCAACCGAACAACGCATGTAACCGTGCGGCAAATCCTTGCCTGCGTCACTAGGGGAAAGGTTGAAGTAAAGCTCGACGTGATTGGCCCCCGAACGTTCAGGCCGGCTGCCGTATTCAAAGTAGGACGTGTAGCCGCTGGGCCGCAGGAAAACAAAACTGACCGGAGCTTCGGCGTGTCGCGGAATGTAATAGTCCGGCGGCGCCACTCCAGGCTGCTGACCGGCCAGGACGTGCTCGACTGTCCGCACTTCGATTTTGTAAGTGCGGACCAGCTTTTCTTCGTCCGTGTCGCCGTTTACCGCGATCACCTGCACATCGAAATTGCCAGTCTCCTTGGTGGCCGTGTCCTTGCGCCAACACTCGTTGGTCCACATGTAGCTGTCATCGATGTCATTCGGTCCCCGCCGATATATGTCCACTTCGCAGCGCGTGGTCGCCACCGGCTTTCCGGCTCTCGAAACGACGAGCTTGATGGCGCTGCGATTTGGAAACTCACCAAAAAGCCTCACGTGCGACTTGAGCACCCAGCCCGTGCTGTAAGGAACGTTGTTTTGGCCGAGGGCTTGAGTGGGCTCAGCCTTAAACCAGGTGAACGCGTCGTCTGCAAAGGTGCCACTACGCGCTTGTGACGATGGTCCCGAGCCCTCGAGCGGAGAGCGCACCAGGTCAGTCGGGGCCGGCGATGAAGGTTGCTCAGGCTGGTTCGGTCCTGGTCTCGGAATCCTCGACCTCAGTTGACCGAAGCCGGTGAGGTTCACCGCGATCACCAAACCAGCTATCAATACTGTTCGTTTTGTGAAGATGATTTTTCCCATACGCTCGCTCCGCACTTAGAGGATTTCCCTGCCCTAAGACAGGAGACAAAACGGACGCTCCCGTTGCAGCGCTCAGCTTTTACCTTGACTGGTGGAGAAAAACAACCCTTTTTCTCGGTTGGACGGATAGCTTACAGTTCTATGGAACCCGGAGGGTTGTTCTGAAAGTAGCCGGAGGTCGAAGCGAAGCGCAGACCTCCGGATCAGCAACCTTTGCTGGACAGCACGCTGAAGGCGTGCCAGAGCACCATCCTCTGGCATCCTTCCAGGATGCAAAGGCTTTCGTTCCGTGTTCCGGTGGTCTTCGGACCACCGGCTACTGTCTGTCAGCCCGTCGGGCTGAAGCGGCCGAACCCCAGCATTCTTCGTCTATCGATACTTTTGAGGCCGTGGTGCTTTTGTTGTCATTCGTCCCTTCACCCGGACTGATTGACCCAAAGCGTCCGGCTGCTTTGAAAGTAATGTTCGCGCCGGGTTACTGGATCCGCAAAGGCGATAGACTTCGCCAATAGTTTCAATGGAAACGAAAAAGACTCTTCGCTCTCGGTCCAACCAGGCGGGCCCATTTCAGGATAGAGGCTGTCGTTCACGATCGGAATCCCCAACGCTGACATGTGCACGCGGAGCTGGTGCTTTCGGCCGGTAGCCGGTCTCAACCGGTATAACATCGGCTCGCCGATTACTCCTTCAGCCGGCGAACCCGCCTCAATATGGGTTTCCGAGTTTGGTTCGCCCTGAACTTCTTTCATACGAAAGAAAGGGTCACCCGGGACAATCCGACTTCGGCGGGTTACGGGCAGCTTGATATCAGGGCGGGCCGGCGCGAGGGCCTCATATACCTTGTCGACTTTCCGATTGCGAAACAGCGACCCGTACTCGCCACGGGTGGCCGGGTTAACTGAGAACAAAACCAAGCCAGCCGTTTCGCGATCCAGACGATGGACAGGAACCAGGTCCTCCAGCAGCAACTTCTTCTTCAAACGGACCAGCAAGGTTTCATGAAGAAATCTCCCGGCGGGGATTACTGGCAGGAAGTGAGGTTTGTCTAACACCAGCAGGTGGCCATCCTGGTAGAGAATCTCCTCCTCGAACGGGATAGCCTGCTCCGATTCAAGCTCGCGATAGTAGAAGATGCGGGCGCCGACTCGATATGCACTTGCCGGATTCAGACGCAGCCCGTTCTCATCTACCACTTCGCCTTTCGCCATTCGCGATGTCCATGTGTCTGTAGCTACGACAGGAAATCGCTCTTTCAGAAACTCGAGAATGGTTTTCCAGCGGCCTGGCGGCAACCAATGATTGCTCGGAGTGACTCCGTCGACGATGGGAAGTGGCGACTTCATGGGAGGTTCGTTGTCATCGCTTCAGGTCCAGGGGATTTTCCAACGGTATCTCGGTCTGGCATAACGAGCATGCGGATGGCGACCAGAGATTGAAGTTCTCTCTGGTCAGCGCGACGAGCGGCACACCGCTGGTCGCGAAATATTCGGTCGCTTGGTTCCCGAGCAGAACGAGCGTTCCAATGACCACGGTTGGGGCTCCGGCCGCCATCAATTCCGCAGCAGTCGCGCGTACGGACGACCCGGCACTGATCATATCGTCTACGATGGCGATCCGCTCGCTACTAACAAGTGCGCGCAACGCCGGCGGTAGCTGGTATTTCACGGCGAAGAGACCGGCGCCAGTTTTCTCCGAAGTCGGCTCGGTAAAGTAAAAGTGGACACCCATGTGCAATGCGACAGCCTGCGCAAGAAAGGCCCCACCCAACAGAGGCCCGCAAACCGCGGTGATTGCATAGGGTTTCAACATATCAACCAGTGCATTTACTTGTGGGGTCATATCCTCAGGAGATAGGAACAGCGCATCCAGGGTGAACCACCGATCGGTGTGGTAGCCCGACTCGAGAAGAAAATGCCCGCGGCGAACAGGCAAGGTTTTGAGAATGTCACCTGTCATGCATCTCGCTCATTGCTGAGAAAGCTTGTCACAGCAAAGTGTTACTCCGAACAAAGAGAGAGGGCCAGCTCAGCTTCCTGACCCCGAGCTATCAGAGTATCTATCTATTAATTACCTGATTCTTCAACTCTGTATAAGTAGATAACGGCTGTATCTGGAGATCAAAGACCTGCGGGTTCTCACCGACAATTGCGGCGGCGAAGAACCTCGGAACGTATTTATAGCCGTACTGAGCGAAGTATTCAGAGCACTGGTCAGGGTGTGTCGCTATTGACCAATAACTTCGCTCTCTGATGCCGTTGCTGAGCAAAGTATGTAGACATTTCCTCACGGTCTCCGCGCCAATGTTATAGCTGGCAATTGCAAGGGCGACGCTCGCCGAATCCGACCCAAACTCTGAGGTTAATTCGTCCATGTAACGAGCGGCCGCCTGTGAAATCTTCTGTGGATCGCAACGTTCGTTAAGTGCTACTCCGTATCTCCTGGTTGTACCGGGTGAAAAGCCGAAGAGACCTTCGCCGCCGAACTGATTTGCTGCGCAGGGGTGGTACTCAGACTCGATCATCGCGATGTACAGACCGATTACCGGCGGGACGTGTCGCTTGTTGAATGCTTGCGTGATGAAAGGCACGTAGATGCTGGCGCGCGAGTAGACCGGACGTAAGCCTTCTTCGAAGATTTCCGTGGATAAGCTATCCCTGCGAGCGGCATAGCCGTCCACTTGATCTCTGATGTGCACCAGGACCGCTCCGTCGAGTCGAGGCGGGTTAGGGCCGAGCATCGCGGAGATGTGTGCGGCCTGCTCGTCGATAAAACGGATCTGCTCATCTTGCGTCATTTGCCAATAAACTTTATGAAGACGATTCTGGACCGCATCATTCTCAGCCTTGGATATTAATGGCTGAGTCGCGACTCGACTCTGCAGTAGATACTTATACAGACCGAAGGCAATGATTGGAACGATCAGTAGGACCAAACCAAGCATTAACCACTTGATTGACGCCTTAGTTGTTCCTTCCGTTGTTGCAACAGCAGCGATTTGGTCATTTTGATTGCAGGAGGGAGCGCTTAAGATTCCATCCGCTCCC
>DATKIS010000981.1:0-3589 GCA_035543975.1 Pyrinomonadaceae bacterium | reverse complement strand
CCGCTAGCCTACTCTCTGCTTCGTTCTTCGCGCAACAAGACCTCAGCTATCTCTCGGCAATTTTTGGCCAGGAACGCTGTTTTCGGCTCGGTCTTCGTCCTGGCTCCCGCGGCTTTCGTGGTTCAAAGCGGAACGAACCAGGGAATCGTCGACGTTCTTTAGCAGAAATTCCTGCGTCGGATAGGGAATCTCGATGTGACGATCGCGAAAGAGTTTTTCAATGCGGTAATTGATGTCGCTCTTGATTTGCGGATGACGGCTCGGATTACGTGTCCAGACGAGCAGACGGAAGTCGAGGGAGTAGTCACCAAACCTTAAGAACTGAACCTTCGGTGGCGGGTCGGTTAATACGTTTTCCACTTCCTGGGCGGCAACCAGCAGGGTTTCGGTTACCAGGTTCACGTCTGAAGTTGTGGCTACGCTGATTGGTATCGAAATTCTTGCTCGCGGATCGCCATAGGACCAGTTAATCACGCGCTGGCTAACCAGCTTTGAGTTTGGAATGATGATGGCGATGCGATCGTTGGTGAATATGATGGTAGTGCGCAGTTTGATACTTTTTACGTCGCCCTCGTCTTCGCCAATGGTAATGCGGTCACCGACGCGCACCGGGCGTTCGAAAAGCAAGATGAACCCTGAGGCTATATCGGCCGCAATGTATTGGAGTCCGAATCCAATACCTACTGATAGGGCCGTAAAGATAACCGCGACGGAAGTGAGGTCGACCCCAACCATCTTCAGGGCCGAAAGTACGCCAACGACAATCAGCGCATACGACGCCAGGCGGACGATGGTGTAACGCAAGCCCGGATCGATGTATACGCGTTGAGCAATCCGGCGTTCAAGGAAGCGGCCAATCCGGCGAGAGAGAACAAAGGCCGCGATGAGAATCAGCAGCCCCAAAACAATGCGGACTACGGTGAGATCGTCTTCTCCCAGCAAGGAGCGATTCAAGATGTCCCAGATGCGCCTGAATACGCTGGGGCCATCGAGCCAAAACCCAGCTGCGCCTAAGAACTCTAATTCGATCGACCGCATTAAACTCAAGATATGCTTCGAGATGTTACCAGCCTGAACTCAAAGGACCAAAAAGAGTCCCCAAATTCCCAGAGGATTTCAACTTCGATACGTCAAAGTCGCCGCCCTCTCCAATTTGATTGTACTCTTGGCCTGACCCAAGTATAGTTTACCCGCTTCAAAAACAGGGCTGAATTCTCACGAGGCTGTTTCCTTGCATTCGGGCTAAGTTCAGCCTCAGGCACAGTTCTCAACCTACTAGCATCTCGAGAATCCAAATGATTAAAGCCTCTTTAATCGCCTCATTACTATCGCCGCCGTCCTCGACTGGGGCTGAATTAAAGGCCTTGCCAGAGTCGGTGGAATGGCTCGAAGTGCGGTCCGATTTGGTCGGCGACCTCAATCCCGAATGGCTACGGGAACATTTCAAAGGGCGGCTCCTTTATTCGCTGCGAAGCGAAGCAGAGGGCGGCCAATGCCAGGATTCGAACGCCGAGCGCCACCGTCGCCTTGAGTCGGCCGCAAACGATTACGATCGAGTAGAGCTTGAAGGCAGCAGGGACTTGTTACCGAACTTGTTAGCCCGGATTCCCTTTGAGAAGCGCTCAGTATCCTGGCATGGTCAAGCCCGCGACCTGGCTGAACTCCGGACTCGATTTGATCAACTGTCTTCTGTGCCCGCGGCCGTCTATAAATTGGTTACGACCGCAACAAAGATAAGCGATGAGTTTATCCCACTGTCTTTCCTCAAAGCACTGGGCCGCTCGGACACGATAGCTTATGCGAATGGCCCAATGGGGTTTTGGAGCCGGCTGGCGGCCTTACAGCTTGGTGCACCGGGAATCTTCGGTCTCGTGCCCCAAGGCGACGCCGTTCCCACCGAACCCACCATCAACAAGTTAATCGACGATTATGGACTTCCGTGGCTGGGCCCGGTAAACGAAATATTCGCGATCATAGGAAACCCTATCTTCCATTCTCTCTCGCCCCGCTTACACAATGCGGCGTACCGAGCGATGAATTACCCCGCGTTGTTTCTTCCGCTGCAGGTTGAGTCGTTTGAGGAGTTCTGGCAAGACGTGGTGTGTTCGCGCGTACTTGATGCGCTGGGCTTCCCGATTAATGGGATGACGGTAGCCTCGCCACATAAAGAGGTTGCGCTGGTCGCGGCGAAGCTGATCAGTCCCATGGCCAGACAGGCGGAGTCCGCAAACATCCTGGTTAGGCATAATGGCTGGTGGAAGGCTGACACCACAGATCCGGAAGTGATCTATATGGCGAGCCGCGAGCGGAGCGTCCAGGTTCGGCATAAGCGAGCTGCGGTTATCGGTTGCGGGGGTGCCGGCCGGGCCATTGCCGCTGCCCTGGTCCAATCGGGCGCAGGGGTGACTTTGATAAATCGCGGCTCTGAACGCGGACTGCACGCCTCGGAACTGTTGGGCCTGCCTTACCTGCCGCTGCCTGACTTTGACGCCGGCGGTTATGACATTGTTGTGAATGCGACTCCGGTAGGCCGCGACACCGATGACGTCCCATTCAATCTTGATACTTTGAACGACGACGTGGTGGTAATCGATCTCGTTTATGGAGCCCGGCCGACGCCACTGATTGGAAACACACTGGCGCGTGAACAGATAGCGATTGACGGCCGCGACGTGCTGTTCACTCAGGTACAAGAACAGTTTCGGTTGATGACCGGAAAAGAGATGCCTGAAACTGCTGCAGGTGATCGACTCGGCCGCTCGTCCGCGAACGTAAAGCAAACTGTTAGTTTGCGTCACGTCGGGGCTTGAGCCTGCTTCAGGAAATCGCAAAATAACAGGTTACTTTATAACAGTTTGCTTTATATAGGTCGAAAACTAACAGTTTGGATGACACACAATGGTGACTGCTTACCCAAAGAGAGACACATACGCCCAGCTCGATCTTGGCAGTGATCAGCAGGATCTGATTGGCCGGGTCCGAACCCTGGCGCAACAGAATTTCGCGCCTCGCGCTGCCGAGCTCGATCTCACCGCTAGCTTCCCGACCCAGGACTTTGAAGATCTCTTTCGCGAGGGATTGAATGCGCCGGCCGTTCCCAGGGAACTGGGCGGCTTCGGTCTTGGTCCCTATACCGGCGACGTCCTGACCTTGTGGATGATGACCAAGGAGATCGCCAAGGTTGACCTTTCATTGGCCCGTTGTTGGGAGGGCCATGTCAATTCCCTCGTGTTGCTGGATGGCATGGCTAACCAGGAACAGCGTGAGCGGTGGTTTAAGGGTGTCGTTGAAGCAGGAGAAATCTGGGTGGCCTGGAGCGGCGAACCCCAGGCCCGCAAGCCGGGAGAGGCTGTTCGCTTTGGAACTACGGTCGAGAAGGTGGAAGGCGGTTACATCATTGATGGCAACAAGGCGTTTGCGACCAGCGCCGGCGGCGCCCAATGGGCGATTTTGCTCGTTAACACAGCGGGGCCCGGTGGCGTTCGCCATGCCGCGGCTGCCTCGCTGGATACGCAGTTGATGATGGCGTGCAATCTTTCGGACCCCACCGTAGAAATAGATACTTCATGGTGGGATCCGATCGGGATGC
>DATKIS010000980.1:0-2918 GCA_035543975.1 Pyrinomonadaceae bacterium | reverse complement strand
CGTGCTCCCTCATATGCCATCTTGCCGGTCTTGGCATCGAGGCACGTAAGCAAACCGCGGTCGGTCATCAGGTAAACGTAGTCACCGTAGAGAATCGGCGATGGCACGTAAGCAGTGCCCTTGTTATATGACCAGACGAGTTGGGACGTACCGGTGACGTCGCCGGTGCCACCTGCCTTGAGGGCGAGGGCAATCTTGTTAGGGTAACCGGAAGTAATGACCACCAAATCGTTGGAAACTACCGGAGTCGGGACGGCGTTGCTTTCCAGACCTTTGTGCCGCCAGAGTTCTTTCCCGGTGGCCGGATCGTAGGCAATGATCGCCTCCGCGGCAGCGGCCACGAGTTCAGTCCGGCCGTTGGTTTGAACCAGTACCGGCGTGCTCCAGGTGACGTCGACTTTGCGAGCAACGCGCCAAACTTCTTTTCCCGTCTTCTTGTCGAAGGCCGCAATGAACGACTTCATACCGCTCTCGTCACACTGCATGATCACCAGGTTGCCGTAGAGAATCGGCGACACGCCATAGCCAACGCTGGCCGTACCCAGGGTCCCCATGTTCTGTTTCCAGATTTGTTTGCCTTTGAAGTCGTAGGCGTACAACCCTTCACTGCCGAAGAAAGCGAAGACGTATTTGCCGTCAGTGGCCGGAGTGGACGAAGCGAAACTGGCTTTCTTGTGACGGCTATCCTGCACCGGACCTTCGTAAGCCACGCGCTCCCAGACGATCTTTCCGGTCTCGCGGTCGAGACACACAACCTTGAAGGTGTGCTTCAGATCCGCGCCCACGGCATCGGGATGAACAAACGTCGACCCATCTGCCATCTTGTGGGAAACGCCGGCAGTCCGGCCGGCAATGGCTTCGCCATCAAGCGCAGTGGTCAGGAAAATCTTCTTGCCCCAGACAATCGGAGATGAATGGCCGCGTCCGGCAATCGCCGTTTTCCACTTCACATTCGTAGTGCCGGTCCATTCGGTCGGTAGCCCGGTTTCGGCGGAGACGCCCTGACCGTCAGGGCCACGCCATTGTGGCCAATTCGCGGATCCCGATGCGCCGGCAGTAGAGTTGAGAAGGGTTAAGGCCACGAGAATGCTGATGACCAGGGCGGTGCTGATGCGGCTCGAAAGTTTCATTTGGATTCCCTTTTACTGTTTGCTGGTAAAGCAAACTGTTAGTTTGCGATGTTGGGTAATGACTAAACGTTGACGATGATTGCGCTGGCAACGCCTGCGCACCGTCCTTGCCTATCTACTTCTTCGCGGTCTTCGCCGGCGCCGGCTCACCAAACGCAAACAGGTGGTTGATTCCCCGGACGATTAACAACCCATCTGAGATAGCCGGAGTTGCCATCAACACTTCGCCGACCGTATTCGTCGCGAGCAATTCATGTTTCGGCCCCGCCTTAACTACAAAGACCTCGCCATCTTCACTCGAAAGGTAGACCTTGCCGTCAGAAGCGACTGGCGACGCCGTAAACGCACCACCCTTTCCGCCGAGTCGCTCCTGGTAGACCTGCTCCCCAGTGATTGCCTTATAGGCCGTCAACACTCCCTGGTTTGAGCAAGCGTACAAGAGATCGCCATAGACAATCGGCGTCGGCATGTAGGGACCGCCGCGTTTTCTGCTCCAGGCGATGGACTCATTCGACGTCTTGTCGTCTTTCAGCGTGATGTCGCCGATAGCGCCAGGCTTGATGGCGTAGATCGGCTGAATGATCCGGTAGCCACTAGTAACAAAGATCAAATCATGCGCCGCAAAGGGTGTCGGCGTCGTCACTTCAGAGTTGGGCGTGAGCCGCCAGAGTTCCTTGCCGGTCGCCGGATCGTAGCCCCGGATCGCCTTCGAACCGTTGGTCACCACTTCTGCCCTGGTCTTTCCTTCGTAAACCGTCGGCGTCCCCCATGACGAAATCTCATCGCGCTGCGTCTTCCAAACCAGCTTGCCATTCTTCAAACTATAAGCAGCGATAAACGAATTCTTCTGTACGTCGGCCTGGACTATCACCAAATCGCGGAAGATGACCGGGGAGCTGCCGTGCTCCCATTGATAGTCCGGATCGTAGAACCAACCCGAATCGAGCACGCCGAGGTCCTGCTTCCAGAGGAGCTTGCCTTTCATGTCGTAGGCGAAAAGACCTTCTGAACCGAAAAGCGCCACTACATACTTGCCATCGGTTACCGGCGTCGAATCAGCGTGGGTGGATTTGGGATGCCGCTTGACCTTGGGGATTCCTTCAGCTGCGATGCGCTCCCAGAGGATTTTGCCGGTCGCCTTGTTCAGGGCGTAAACCTTCCACGTGTGTTTCGGATCATCTTTGACGGGCGCGACGTCGCCATAGAGTCCGAAGCGGGTCTCATCTTTGGCGGCACTGGTCAGGGCCGTGGTTACAAAAATCTTGTTACCCCAAATAACCGGACTGGAATGCGCGAGACCTGGAATCGCGGTTTTCCATCGCGTGTTGACTGATTTCGCGCCGTCGAAGGTGGCGGACGACGGACGCCCTTCGACCACACCGGTCGCACCAGGCCCGCGAAACTGTGGCCAATTCTGTGCTCGCACTACGGTGACGGCAGCAGCGCCAATTGTTAAGCAAAAAGTGAACGATAAGATTCGTTTCATATGAATCCTCGGAAGGTTCTTAGTAGTAGTCGTTGTTAGTGGTGGAACACAATTGTTCTTCTTGAAAACTGAACCCGATCCACGAAACCACACGAACCAGCACTAAACGATTCCGTAATTCGAGTAATTTCGTGTGTTTTAGTGGATCGCCTTTCCACTACTCCGCGATCCGCTTCAGCTGCGTCGTAGTCGGTCCCTGTTTGAACGAAATACTTGTAGCCTTGCCACCCTCGACATTAAACGTGAAGGTCAGGCCATCAAATGCGGCAGGCTTAAAACTCTTCTGGTCGAGCGGCATCAAA
>DATKIS010000979.1:0-2719 GCA_035543975.1 Pyrinomonadaceae bacterium | reverse complement strand
TGTCTGTCACCACGTATAGCTTGTTGTCGTGTAGGACCGGTGAAGTCGTATAGGCGAGTCCGCGAGTTTGGCTCCACAGAATAGAATCTGATCCGCTTAGATCCCCCTCCTTCCCTAGTTTGATCGCCATCAGCTTCGGATCGCGATACCCGCTCATCACATAGACGACGCCGTTCTGAACGACGGGGACGGGTATCGGATTTGCCCCCAGGCCAGCGGATTCCCAGAGGACCTTGCCGTTTTCGGGGTCGTAGCTGCGCACTTTGGTAGTGCCCGTGACGACGACCTGTTTCCGGCCCGCATGTTCGATCTCCAGGGGCGTGCTCCACGAACTGGATTCTTCCCGCGCCGTTCGCCACAGTTCCTTTCCGGTGCGCTTGTCGAGAGAAACGATGAAGGAACCGGCCTCGTGGTCAAAAATAAGAACGAGCCGATCTCCAATCAGCAGTGGCGCGGTTCCCTCTCCGAACGCCAGCCGCATTCGCATCTGCACACCGAGGTCCTTCTCCCAAATCAACTTGCCATTGAAGTCGTAGCAATAAACGCCCCGTGAGCCGAATGAGACATAGACAAACTTGCCATCTGTAACCGGTGAGTTTGAAGCGAAGCTGCCATAAGCACGATGGAAACCCTCGTGCGGCACCGCTACTTTCGCCGTCTTCTGCCAAAGCAATTTTCCACTCTTGCGGTCCAGACAGAGAACTTCAAACTTGTGTTCAACCTGTGGCCCGGCGTCGCCGCCCGGGCCGCGACCGCGGCGTTGTGGCGTGGCTTCCGTTGACGGCTGACTACCGGTCGGCGCCGTCGTCGTTGACATTGCAGCGGCCGGAGGCGGCGGCGCGGGTTTGCCGGTCGGAGTGGCGGTGGTGAGGAAGATCTTGTCTCCCCAGATAACCGGCGTCGAATAACCGCGTCCAGGAATGTTAACTTTCCATTTGATGTTGCTGGTATCGCTCCAGGCAGTTGGCGCATCCCCGCGCGCCATGCCGTTGAAGTAAGGCCCCCGCCACTGCGGCCAGTGCGCCTGGTCGGGAACCTGGGCCATGATGAATGGCCCCAGCGCAGCGATTAGAAGTCCAAGACAAACGCCGATGACAATCTTTTTCATCTGACTCTCCTCCAGGTGATATGTCTGCGCCGCTACGCCGCCAAAAGAACGGAGGGTCAGCAGCCCTCAGCACGCTCCAAACTAAAGCCAATGGGTATTTGGAAATTCAAATCAGGAATTTCGATATCGTCCAGAATTTGAACGAACGCTCCGCTGGGATTCTAGCGGAGTTGCAAACACAAGGCGAGAAATCCGTCCGTCCGTGCCAACGCTGCCGAGCACCAAACCCAACAGAAGGCTGGCAATTACTCTTATTCCAACACGGTTGACGTAACAGGCGGGAACTTTGAGAACGCGCGGATATCCTAAATCCGCTCTGGCTAATAGTCTTTGGCAATTATCCCTTGACTGTAGCCGTGAGGGGATAATTACCTAGAGTCTTTTAACATCAAGCTCTGACCTATCTTCAGCCGCTGCATTTATCACTTTACGACAATCACCAGAACGGTGGTGTCGTCATTGAAAGGTTGGCCCTCTTGCATCTGACCAGCCCTCGCTAAAATTGCCTCAGCTATTTCTTTGGGAGCTTCCGACTTGTGCGCTAAGCCGACCCGCGTTACATCATCAACGTCCATGCCTAAGCCATCGGTGAATACGATAATAACGTTACCACTAAAAAGCTTGGTATGTGATTCGACGATGGGACCAGCCAGGGGGGGGAATCCGAGCATGGCTCCGCAAGCCTCGCTGTTATCTGGTAAGTAGAGGTATGGCTCTGCGCCGACTTTCCTAATAATCACTAGATAGGGATGAGCCGCAGCGGTAACGGATAGCCACAGCTCATTAGCAAGCAAGGTAAAGACACAGTAGACAGCAGTCCCCCGAACCCCCAGCTTGTTTGAGATACTCATGATCTTGTCCATGATGTGACTGGCCGAGCGCGACTCTTTCCAAAAAGCCTCAAAAACTGTTAGCAACGGGAGCATGTTGAGTGCTCCGGTAACTGCATGGCCCTGCCCATCACCGACCAACACGGCTGCCGTTTTCTCGTCGATGACTTTGGCAACATGAAAATCACCGCCTATGCGCGAGCCAGGGAAAGGCTGTGAAATGGCATAGCCTTCGATACCAGGAAAGCCGTCCAGCTTGAGCGGTCCCGAAGCAAGAAGCTGTTCAGAAAGCTGTGCGCCAATTCTCTGCACCGCGTCCTTGTCTACGAGATCTATTTGGCTGACCTCGATGACCAGCCCGGCGTAGTCTGCGAATCCAGTCGCCAGCTTCATGAGTTCGTTTACCAACGGTTTCTCTCGATCCTTTTCATACTCCAGCCACGCTATCCCAATGCTGTTGAGTCTACCTTTGATGGGAATCCCCAGCAGCGACTTAACTTCATCGCTTACACTCGGGTTGACCTTTTCGGGCAGTTTCAAATCGGAAGGCGGCAGGGCCCAGGTTTCGCCATTCCAACAGTGGATATCAAATTCCTCTCCTGGTTTTTTCCTGCTCACCCATACCGGCCACGCCGAACGTTCAGCTGCTGACGAAGCCAGGCGGGTTAGCTGGAGTACAAATTTGCTCAGGCCGGATGGTCTCGGAGGCAAATGCCGATCATCTATCGGGCTAATACCTGCTAGTTCGAACTTGTCCGCTAGCTCGTCGTAACGCCAAATC
>DATKIS010000978.1:0-2287 GCA_035543975.1 Pyrinomonadaceae bacterium | reverse complement strand
TGATGGAACCCGGCCGGGTTTACATCTGGTAGGGCACTCTAGTCTCCAAAGTCCAAAGTCCAAAGTCCAAAGTCGTGATTCACTATTCCTGTGATAGGGTTGCCGGCCCGGGAGTGCGAATGACTTTGTACTTTGGACTTTGGACTTTGGACTCTGGACTTTGGACTTTTATGTAACCGGGTCAAACTCTTTCTCGGCGTGTTCGCCGGCAATCTCATACAAGAGCACTCGCCCACTCGGCAGAAGTTCCTTGACTCGCGCCGTCCGGGCCTCACGGTCCCGGCCTGGCATCAACTCCGCTCGAAACGTCACCGTCATCCCGGGGCGAGCCCAAACATCGGCAGTTTGCTTCGCAGACGCTTTATCGGTATTTCCCATCCGCTTCTTCTTCTTTAGATAAGCCCCGGTGGCACCGAAGGCGCCAGCCGCCAGTGCCAGGCCACCCAGCAAGCGCTTGGTATTTTTTCTCATTTGAAAGCTAATGAGAGGCCGCGACTGACTCGCAAAGCGGATCCAATCGGGCCGTTATGGTAGGCAGCCCGCTCAGAGCCTTCTCCGCGTTCATCTGGGTAAAGTGTGCCCATTCAGGCGGCACGTTGGCTTCGGCGAAAACTGCCTCGACCGGGCACTCCGGTACGCACGCATCACAGTCGATGCATGTCTCGGGATTGATGTGCAGCATGTCGTCATCGAGATGAAACGCCTCAACCGGGCAAACAAGCGCACAGTCCGTATAGCGACAGTTAACGCAAGGTTCTGCAACGACGTAAGTCATTCAGATCCAACCTCCCTGATTTAAGTAGGACACGGCATTCCTGCCTGTCATAACCTTCTGAGTTTTACGAGCGAACTATATTAAACATGAATGGCAAGCTTTTGGAAGATGGAAACTACGACCATGGTGAAAGAAGCCGCCGGAGGAGTCGTTCGCCGACGAACCCAAGCTCGCTGGGATAGCGGGCAATAGCGTAAAGCCTGGGATCCAGTCCGATCAAAGCCGCAATCTCGACTTTCAACAGTGGGTCAAGTTGCCGCAGCTTCCAGAGTCGGACTAGATATTGGGTCGGTCAGCTGCTTGCAGGTTTGGCATCCAGCCAGGTGTGTACCGGTTTGCCGGTCGAGAAGTCGTAGAAGACCAGATCCATTCCAACCAACGCCTTCGTCAGCAGAATGATCTGCCCGGTGTGCATCGAGAAGTGCTCCGTTACATGAAAGATTGCGGTCAGGGCCGACACTTCGGTTCCCTGGATTTTGAATCTATCGAGAAGGCGGTCTGGCGGAAAAAAGGCAAGAGTATCGTCAACGGCTTTTACCGTGGTTCGGAGCACGGTAAGTAGGGCATCGCGAGGAATGGTCCTGCGCTCATCAAACTCCTCCTGGCGCAAGCGAGCGTCAACTTCCCCGCCCAGTCCGCACACGATCCACTGGCGAGCATTGCCGGAAAGGTGGAGCATAAGATTGCCGATACTGTTTGATTCCGAATTAGACCGCCACCAGATCTGCTCGTCATTGAGCTTCTCTACACAGCGCTCAATCTTGGGAAGATACTCGTCTCTGAGAAACTCTCGAGCCTGCTGAATGAAGGCTGGAGCAGCGTCGATTTCAAGGCTTCCGTGGGCGTTAGACATTTCAGTTTGGCGGTCGCTTGTCAGCGGTTAGCTTCACTAGCGAATCAATTTTAGGAGTCACTAGCCTCGGGCTTCCGTTTGTGCTTTGCGGTGCGACCCGAAGGTCTGGCCTTCTCTTCCGGCTTAGCGTGGCTCATCGGGTGACCTGGAGGCGCCAAAGGCTTCCTGATACCCTCAAAAACCGGCCGAGCTTCCTTTATCGCTTTTAGCTTTGGAGAACTTTTTCTCGGCATTTAGCCACCCCATTCGGTGAATATCACCCAATTGCCGAAGGTTCGGGCATGCTAACGCCACCCGGAGCATGTGTCAACATGCTCCGATTCGGTCGCAAATTAGATAATGGGCTTGTTACCCTTGGACTTCGAAGCGAGGTAAGTAAGGATTTAAGCTTCGTGTGGCCGAGGGTTCTCCGGAAGCAACGACTTGAGGGCCTTGGCCGTTTCAACGCGGCGCTTCTGCTGCATTTCCGTAACCCAATCGGTTACAGTTTGAACCATTTCGCGCGCGGTTTGGGCCGCGGTGTTTCCCTTGACGACGGGCTTTTCTTTACGCGTTCGCTCGTCCTTCTTAATAACTCTTATAGTTTTCTTTTCTGACATGACTACAACCTTGATTTCTCACTTATTTTTGGTGCGTTGTTCAACTTAAACGCTTTTTCT
>DATKIS010000977.1:0-5373 GCA_035543975.1 Pyrinomonadaceae bacterium | reverse complement strand
AGGGTCACAGCCTGTACTTTTTGAATGTAGCTGTTGAAATAGTCATCCGGCAGATCGTAGAGCACTACATCCCCGAGACGATTAGACATCTGGTTCGGGGTCTCAAAGCCGCGCGGGAAGCCGCGAATGATTGCCTGCTTCGAGAATTCCAGTTCCTTCTGCGTGATGGGAATTTCGCCGCGCACGCCGCGGAGTTCCTTCATAAACTCGGCCACCGATTCTTTGGTGACGTTGGTGAAGACTCCGGCCGTGGCGGAGAAAGGCCCGGCGCCGCGCCGATAGTCAAAAGAAGTCCGCGCGCCGTAGGTGTAGCCCTTGTCTTCGCGCAGGTTCAGATTCACTCGTGAGACAAACTGCCCACCGAGCATCGTGTTCAGCACCAGTAGCGGAAAGTAGTCCGGGGTCGAACGCGGCACGCCGACTTGCCCGATGCTGATCACAGACTGCGCTGAACCGGGACGGTCAACGATGTAGATGCCACCCTGCGCGCGATTCTGGGTGGCGGGTATCGCAACCATGGGAACGTCGGCCCTTTGCCAACCGCCAAAAGCTTTTTCGAGCTTAGGTAAAATCGTCGCTGCCTTAACATCGCCGACGACGATCAACGTGGCGTTGTTTGGCCGGTAGAAACTTTCGTAGAAGCGCCGCACATCCTTCGCGTCAACCGCGGTCAGCGAGTCCTCATCACCGGCGGCCGGATGTCCGTAAGGGTGACTACGACCATAAAGGATGGAAGCGTAGACCAGACTGGCGATCGCGTTGGCATTGTCCTTCTGCTGCTTGAGATTGGTAAGACGTAGCGCGCGGGCGCGTTTTAGCTCGTCGTCATTAAACGCCGGATTGGTGACCACATCGGCGTACAGGTCAAGCGCCTTATCCAGATGTCTGGTTAGCGTCGCGAGGCTGGTCGAACTTGAATCCCAATCCGCCCCCGTCCCCAGTCGAGCACCCATATCGGTCAAAGCATTTGAGATATCGAGTGCACTGCGTTTCGTGGTGCCTTCGTCCAGTAGGTCAGCAGTCAAACTTGCCAGGCCCGCTCGATTCTGCGGATCGGCCGCTGAACCCGATTTGATCACCAGGTTCATAGTCACGACCGGGACCTCGTGATGTTCCACTAGTACAACTGCGAGACCGTTTGAAAGTTGATGGTGTTGAACCCCAGGCAAAGTGAACTTTGGATCAGCCTTCGGGTTAGGAAGTTTCCACTTGCTGCTTTCGTCAGCAGAACGCTTGGTAGTAACTGGAGGAGTTGGCGCGGGTGTGGCGGTTCTGGCTGCGTCCGGCGTCCGATCGGCTGCTGTTTCGGAAGCCCTCTCCCGGCCCCGCGGCACCACGCTGGCTTTCAGGCGGTGTTCAATCAGGTAAGTATTGGCCGCGCGCTTAACGTCGTCGACGGAAACCCGACGATATCGCGCCAGGTCCTGCTGAAAATAGCCCGGCTTGCCGACAAAAGTCGCATATTGGTTTAGCTGATCGTTTTTGCCCTGGACCGTTTGCATCCCGAAGATAAAACCAGCTTCAGTTGCGTTGTAGGAACGGTCAATTTCTTCCTGCGTCACTCCGTCCTTCTTGATCTTGTCGATCTCTGCATTTATCGCGCTTTCCAGTTCTTCAAGCTTCTTGCCGGGCCGGGCGGTTGCTACGATCTGAAATCGACCGGCGATCTCCTGAGCCCCGTTATTCGCGAAAACGTTCTGGGCGATTTGACGGTCGTAAACCAGGGTCTTGTAGAGCCGCGAACTTTTGCCTCCGCCGAGGATATTGGCTAGTACATCAGTGGCCGCCTCGTCTTTGTCGTAAGCGGGAGTTGTCGGCCATACGAGATAAAGGCGCGGCAGGGCTACCCGATCCTGCATGACGATTTCCTTCGATTCGGTAAGTCGCGGCTGAGCGGGATGGGGACGCGTTACCGCTGGCCCACCGGGGATCTTGCCAAAATGCTTCTCTACTAACCGGCGCGCCTCAACCGGATTAAAGTCCCCGGAGATTGCCAGGCTGGCGTTGCGCGGTGTGTAGTAAGTACGGAAAAAGCCCTTAATGTCATCAATCGAGGCGGCGGTTAGATCGTCGAGGGAACCAATGGTGAGCCAGTGATAAGGATGGTCTGCAGGGTAGAGGGTTTCGTTAATCTTGGCCCCAATCAAACCATACGGTTGGTTGTCGTAGTTCTGACGTTTTTCGTTCTTTACTACGTCGCGTTGGTTAGCAAGCTTGGCTTCGTTGAGCACGTCCAGCAATCCGCCCATGCGATCGGCTTCCATGAAAAGCGCCAGCTCGAGAAAGTTTGACGGCACCACTTCAAAATAGTTTGTGCGATCAGGATTGGTCGAGCCGTTCAGGGTGCCACCGGCCTCCTGAATGGGTTTGAAGAAGTCGTCGTCGTAGTTTTTCGACCCCTGAAACATCATGTGCTCGAAGAGATGCGCGTAACCGGTCTTACCTGGAACTTCGTTCTTTGAGCCCACGTGGTACCAGAGGTTAACGCCGACAATCGGGGTTGAAGGGTCCCGGTGGAGGATGACCCGCAGCCCGTTCTTGAGTCTGAACTCAGTGTAGTTGATTGGTGGCAGCGGGGCGGCGGCCCCTTGCGTCTGGCCGGCGGCGGTGGAGCTTTTTCGCCTCTGTGCGAAAGTCGTTGCCGGCAAGAGCAGGGCGACCATCAGAAGCGTAGCTGGGAAAGCTTTACGGTTCATTACTACTTTCTCCTTTGCAGAAGTTTCAGGATTAGGATGGCGCACTCCAAATTCTCCCGATGACTGGAAACGTCCGGGAGCTTCACGTTGCCAAGCCCGAAAGGATTGGCTTCGCTTAGTTGGTTGTGAATCAGAACGAATTCTTGGATGCGTATTCTATCGCTACGGGATTGAGAAGCAAGTCGGCATGGCTTGCTTCCGACTTAATGCGCCGCCTATTTCACGGCGGTTTCGTCGGTGTCTTACGTTCATTCATCAGGGCTTCGGAGAAAGTAAAAAAAAAAGCGCGGCGATTTCAGCCTGAAGGGCTGTCAGATAGTAGCCGGTGGTCGTAGCGTAGCGAAGACCACCGGATTGCAATCGAAAGTGATCTGGACCCTGAAGGGGTCTCAGAGAATCCTCTTGCACCCGTTCCCGGGTGCGGGCGACGCTCACTCCTTTGCGGTGGTCTCCGCTGCGCTACGCCGCGCTACGCTACGACCACGGCTACTATCTGACAGCCCTTCAGGCTGAAACCCACCACCAGTTCGTCGGTCGTCTTTAACTTAGCATTCGTCCTGGGGTACATTCTCCCGAATGAAAACCCCGACATCGCGGCCGTCCGACAAATCGATCACGATCTTGTCCTGGATATTTCCGCTTACCTATCTCGTTCACATCGCCGAGGAATACTGGGGAGGTGAAGGTTATTCAGCCTACATCTTTCGTATTCGAGGCGTACATTTGTCGCCCGCCAGATTTCTGGCGGCGCAAAGCATTGGACTCATTCTGGTGACCCTCGGTGTAATTCTGGCGAAGCATTTCAGGTTTCCCCAGACCATGCTGCTCATCCTCGGCACGATCGTGCTGATTAACGGTCTGACCCATAGCTTCACCAGCATTACCACTGACACCTATGGCCCCGGATTGTATTCATCCGTGCTCATTTGGTTACCGCTGGGTCTCATCACGCTGCTCGGCTTTAAGAACGGAGTTACCCGGCGACGATACTGGCTCTGTGTCGGAATTGGCGTGGCAGTGAATGTGTTGATTGGAGTGATAACGATGCGGGGCGGACGCCTGGTTTAGAGAGTCCAACTTTGACTGCAGGGCCGTCCACTTTGTAAACCCCGCGCCAGGAAATACAATTAGCCTACCGAATTACTCAGGTAGTTAACCACATGCCGGACCAGGAACCACCAGCAACTCTGCCCAGCGCTTTAACCCCCGAGTCGCCCGAAGAATCCGCGCTCGTTCAGATTCAACCGATCAGCAAAGCAGCGGGCGGCATATTGTCAATCATCGCCACGGCGAAAATTGCCTGGGCTGAAATGGGTGTAGCTCGTGGGGTGCGTACGCTTTTGAAGGTCAATCAGAAGGACGGATTCGATTGCCCGGGTTGCGCCTGGCCCGAGCCTGATAAGGAACGTTCGCACGCTGAATTTTGCGAGAATGGCGCCAAGCACGTCGCCGATGAAGCCACCACCAAGCGCGTCACCCCTGAGTTTTTCCGAGAGTGGAGTGTGGCAGATCTGGCTGACAAGTCTGACTATTGGCTCGGGAAACAAGGCCGGATCACCCAGCCGATGCTGCTTCGCAAAAACGCCACCCACTACGAACCAATCAGCTGGGACGAAGCGTTTTCGCTGGTCGCGGCCGAGTTCAAGTCACTCAGCAGCCCGAACGAAGCCATCTTCTACACTTCAGGGCGGACCAGCAACGAAGCTGCCTTCCTGTACCAACTCTTCGTCCGGCTCTTCGGCACGAACAATCTTCCTGACTGTTCGAACATGTGCCACGAATCCAGCGGCTCAGCTTTAGGGGAAACAATTGGGGTGGGCAAGGGAACAGTGACGCTCGCCGACTTTAATCTGGCCCAGGCAATCTTCGTCATCGGCCAGAATCCAGGCACTAATCACCCTCGAATGTTGAGTGCGCTCGAGCAGGCCAAGTTGAATGGTTGCAAGCTGGTCCACATCAATCCGCTTCCGGAAGTAGGCATGACGCAGTTCAAACACCCGCAGCATGTCCTGGGCTGGCTGGGGGCAGGAACGGCGCTCTCGGATCTGTTTCTCCAGGTGCGGATCAATGGCGACGTCGCATTGCTGAAGGGGATCATGAAAGCGGTCCTGACAGCAGAGGAGCAGGGAACCAGACCGGTCCTGGACCACGAGTTCATCAAAACTCATACGGTCGGTTTCGAAGAATTTGCCGCCGCGCTTCGCCAGGCTGACTGGGATGAAATCGTCGAACAAAGCGGCGTTTCGCGGGCCCTACTGGAAGCAGCTGCAAATATCTTCATGGAATCAGAGCGAACGATTTTCTGTTGGGCCATGGGTTTGACCCAGCACAAGAACGCCGTCTCCAACATTCAGGAGATCGTCAATCTCATGCTGCTGCGCGGCCAGATTGGAAAACCTGGGGCCGGGTTGTGCCCGGTGCGCGGTCACAGCAACGTGCAGGGCGATCGAACGATGGGCATCTGGGAACGCCCGCCCGAGGTTTTTCTTGATCGGCTGGGGGCTGAATTCCACTTCGAGCCGCCGCGCCGCCATGGTTACGACACGGTCAACGCGATCCAAGCGATGCATGCCGGAAAAGCGCGAGTATTCTTCGCCCTGGGCGGAAACTTTCTTTCGGCCACCCCCGATACGGAGTACACGGCTGCAGCGTTGAGGCAGTGCCGCTTAACTGCTCA
>DATKIS010000976.1:0-2205 GCA_035543975.1 Pyrinomonadaceae bacterium | reverse complement strand
ATCGAAATCCACCGCAACTGCTTCGCGCGAACGGCTGCGACTGCGCGGGTAACACCGCTTTCAATTATCCATGCAAGGAGAAAACGAAATGCGACGACGAGAATTTGTGACCCACTCGGCGGCCATGGGGTTAGTCATAGCGGCTGCATCAGTGCCGGATGTGCTCAGTCTGGGAGCCAATGCTTTCGGAAGTAGTCTCGGCCCTTCAACCGGCTCCGGTAACAAACTTACGCCTCCCGCCAAGGGAAGCATTCCCGTGGCTTTCGCGATCTCGGAAGGTGTAACGGTCATTGACTTCGCCGGACCGTGGGAGGTTTTCCAGGACGTAATGGTTCCAGCCCGCGGAAAAGAGATGGACGAGCAGATGCCGTTTCAACTCTACACCGTGTCGGAGAAGACCGAGACGTTGACCGGTTCCGGTGGCCTCAAATTGGTTCCGGACTACACCTTTGAAACGGCGCCCGCTCCGAAGGTCGTGGTTGTACCCGCCCAGAAGGGATCGACTGCCCTGCACAAGTGGCTCCGCACGGTGACCGAATCCACCGACGTGACGATGTCCGTGTGTACCGGTGCTTTCCAGTTAGCCAGGGCCGGGCTGCTCGCGGGTAAGCCGGCCACCACCCACCACGATTTCATCGAGCGATTAGCGAAGCAGTTTCCGGACATTGAGGTGAAGCGAGGGTTGCGCTTCGTCGAAGGTCCCAAACTCTCAACCGCAGGTGGACTATCGTCGGGTATCGACCTGGCATTGCGGGTAGTTGACCGTTACTTCGGGCGAGAGGTTGCGGAAAGGACGGCAGGATACATGGAGTATCAAAGCAAGGGTTGGATTGCCTGAGATAGAAAGTTTGTCCGACACACTTTGGTTTGTACCAGCGCCAGCGGTGCGGCATCAATTTAATCGCCCGCTGCACAGACAGCCTTCCACGCCCTCACGGGCGTGGCTATTAACTGCCGGTCCTTCGAACCTTCGGCGTGCCGTCTCGACCTTCGAATGTTCATCGAACTTTAGAGACGGGACACCAGGGCGGGGCCGGCGACAAGCGACAAACTGAAGTGTGTCGGACAGCTGCTCACCTCCTCACACTTGCCGGGTTTGATTTCTATTGACCCCATAGGGTCTTCTGACATATAACCCCGCTGTCGCTGCGACAAGGTTTCCTGTTTCAAAGAATGGCCGGCATCTTGCTCGCCGGTATTTCCGAAAACGCCACCAGGTAGCTCAGCTCACACCTGACCACCTGCACCTCTACCAACCCGCGGAAAGGAGCCTGTCCATGGCTCGTCTATCATCACCCATTGAACAGCTGAAAAGTCATTACCAAATAGTCGTCATTGGTTCAGGTTATGGCGGTGGCATTACTGCATCGCGCATGGCCCGCGCAGGTCAGGAAGTGTGCGTGCTGGAACGGGGAAAAGAGTTTCAGCCCGGCGACTTCGATAAAGACCACAACTTAATTAAGCATGGCGAATACCCCGACACAGAAGCGGAGGCGTTGCGGGAGGTCCAGATTGACTTGCCAAAACTGCATACGGGTTCGCGCACCGGTCTCTACGACATGCGTGTCAACGACGACATCAGTGTTTTCCTGGGCTGTGGCTTGGGAGGTACGTCGCTTTTGAATGCAAATGTGGCGCTGCAGGCGGATCCCCGAGTCTTCGAATTGCCGGAGTGGCCGGCGGAGTTTCGCAGTAATCCCCAGTTAGTCGAAGACGGATATGCCCACGCTCGTCAGATGCTGAAGCCTACGCCTTATCCGGACCAAACCCGCCCGGCCGAGTTCCCGCCTCTGGCAAAACTGGATGCTTTGAAAAAGTCTGCCGACTACATGCAGGAACGTTTTTACCGGCCACCTATCAACGTGAACTTCGACACTCTCGACGACAACACGAATCACGTCGGAGTTGAACAGCATCCCTGCGTTGGCTGTGGCGACTGCATGTCCGGTTGTAACTACCGCGCCAAGAACACGGTCATCATGAACTATCTGCCGGACGCCAAAAACCATGGCGCTGAGATTTTTACCCAGGTCTCGGTGCGCTACATATCGCGCCGGGATAACCGTTGGTTGGTGCACTATCAGTTGCTGAACACCGGACGAGACAAGTTTGATGCGCCCACGATGTTTGTTAGTGCCGACATCGTGGTTTTGGCAGCGGGGTGTCTCGGGTCTACCGAAGTCCTCCTTCGTTCAAAAAACAACG
>DATKIS010000975.1:0-2260 GCA_035543975.1 Pyrinomonadaceae bacterium | reverse complement strand
CCTGGGTCTCAGTCAAGGGCAATTCACCGTCAATGACGGTAACCTCTGAATCCATCTTTGCTACATGCACGGGCATCTGCTTGTCCGCAAAACCAAAAATCACTTGATGCGAAATAACCCTTCGTGACAAATCTCGACCGTTTCCACGGCCACATTGTTCTGAGTGGCGCTTAACTCAGGGCCCTGCCACTTGCTCGGAAAAGCTTCCCGGAAGTGCCAGATGATCACATCCGACTCGCCTGACGGATCGTGTACGACCACTTCGCCGCTAAGCCGTTGCACGAAACCCTGGGTCAAAGCGAAGTACCATTCCCACATCAAGCGATCGACAATCCCGCGCTTCAGCACCAGGTTTGTTTGCTTCGTCCGCGTGGGAAACTTCAGCAGGTTGGTGTTCAATCCACCTTCGCTGTAGTCCTGCACCTCCGTTTCCAATTGCAGACCGGTGCAATCGCTGAAGCCCGCCACCGCAAGCGGACCAACCCTCACTTCAAAGCGAAAAGCCAGGAAAGGATCGTTGCGTCCTGCGGTTGACGGCATCGGTTACGTTTCCCTCTCGAGAATTTCAGTGCCACCCTGGCTCTTGCCGATGCGCACCACGACAAACTCGGCCGGCCAGGGAGGCAGCACGCCGATTTCACAAGTCGTACGACCTTGCTCAATTTCTGCCGGCGGATTGGTCGTTTCGTCACAACGGACGGAATAGGCCTCGCCCGGCGTCGCGCCGTCGAGCATGCCTCGCCTCCACAGGCGATCGAGAAGCGAGCGCGCGACTCGATCGATTGCTCGCCAGGTGTCATGATTGTTTGGCTCAAAGACAGTCCATTGAGTCTGCTCGTCAATCGCCTCTTCGATCATGATCAGCAGCCGGCGGACGTTGACGTAGCGCCACTCGGCGTCGCTGCTCAAGGTGCGCGCGCCGGCCACACGTATTCCCCGACCCCGGTACTCGCGGATCACGTTGATGGCAACATCGTTCAGCGCGCCGTGCGCAATATCGTCAATCGCGATCTGGACGTCCTTGACGCCGTCCAGTTCTTCGTTGGCCGGCGGCTTGTGGACGCCGACGAAACGATCGCCTTTCGCGTAAATGCCCGCGATATGGCCCGAAGGCGGCACGCTTCGCAGTGTCCCTTTGAGCAGCAACGGATCGGGCACCCTCAGCCACGGGAAGTAGAGCGCTGCGTATTTCGTGTCAAAGACTTTGCGCCACGCTTCCGCCAACTCTGGCGTGAGTTCAACCTTACTGGCGGGATGAATTAGCGGGGTATCGAGCACCGCGACGCGATCCTTCAACTGCTCGCAGTGCGCGACCATCATGCGCTGCAATTCCTGAATCTGGAGTTCGCTGAATGCGGGCGGGAATTCGAGTGGAAGATCATCGCCGACCGGCGGTCCCAGTTCCAGTCCAGGCTCGCAACATTCGTTCGTCACCCACGACAGCTTGTCCGAAAGCCACTTGAATTCATTTCGATCGAGTGCTCCGCAGTTCGGAACCCGCGGCTTCTTTTTGTTTGGCGTCACCGGCGGTTTGGGCATGATGTCGGGCATAGCCACGATGCTGACTTCGTCAATCAGTTCGAGCGTGGCCAATCCCCGGCGGTCAGTGAACACTTCGCCGACTGTGTTGAAGTCGCTGACTGTCAGGGTTTGCAGACCGTCAGCTCCGTTCGTAAGGTGACCAATCTCTCGGCGCGGACCATTCTTAAAAGCTTCGAATGCTTGTTTGAACTTAACCTCGCCCTCGGGTGGAGGACTAGTTGTCCCTGCGGCAGGATCGAAGAGGCTCAGCGGGAAAACCGGATTCGATTTTAGAATCTCAAGTTCGACCAACCGCGAACCGTCCGACGGATCGGTCAGCAGCTTCGTCGCGTTGCGGGCGTCGCCCGAACTGATGCTCAGGTCGCGCCAAATCTCGCGGGTATTATCAAGGCTGACGATGAGCGAAAAACGATCGGGCGCGGTGGGCGAGAGCATGACCGTTATGTCTTCACCACGCCGGCCCGGGTTCTTGGCCTTCTTCGTGGTGCCGTCGCTGGTTGTGAAACGACTGATGGCCGTCAGGCGCAGAACCTGAGCTCCGTTATCGTCTCTGATCACGAACGAAGCAGCTTGGGCCCGGTCTCGATCAGCCACGCGCACCACCCAACAAGTTAGCCCGCCATTGGCGAAGAAACCTTCGACGGCATAGGCGAGAAAACCCTGCGGGGTATGCCCGCCGAAAATACTAACGAACTGCGTGAAGTTTTCTATCCTTACA
>DATKIS010000974.1:0-4257 GCA_035543975.1 Pyrinomonadaceae bacterium | reverse complement strand
CGTCCGCGGGTCCGGGGCCTCTACGCTCTTGATGTAACTCTTCCGGTTGGCGCCGGTACCCTCATAAAAACTTGCAGACTTGGCGAATGTGCTGGAGAAGACCAGATCGAGTGTGTATTTAACATCAGCGGAAGTGAGGGCCCGGCCGTCATGAAACTTCACCCCCTCGCGCAGACTGAAGGTGAACGTCAAGTTGTCTTCGGACCGCTTGATGTCTGAAGCCAACTCTCCCACGTAGTCAAACTTCTCATCCTTCCTGACGAGGGAATTGAACATCAATGTCCGTACCCGTTCGCTGGCAGCGTCGACCGATGGAGAACCGATGGGGTCAATGGTCCGGATGTTATCGCCGAGCGCGATGACAAAGCCGTCATTGCGCTGGCGCCGGCAGCCCAATGGCAATATGGCGGCCAGCAGAATAACCAGTAGCAGACAAGCTACTTTCGACGCTCGCATCAGAGTGCACCCCCATATTTGTAGTTTAGTTTCTCATTCAGCTGCGCCGTTTCATCGGAGAGCGCCTTAAACTTTTCTTCATCGAATTCGGCCGGCGGTTTGACGATCGACTTCATCGCCGCAATTCGCCTGAGCGATCCGCGCACGCGTTCTTTAGGAAGTTTCCCGGCCCGCGCCACTTCTAGAAGTGAGTGATAGCCGCGCCGAATGATGTCCGGATGCGCACAAATCAACATCATGTCTTCACCGGCAAGAAATGCGCGTACGACCGCGGCCTCGATCTCGCAGTGCTTGGCGATCGCTCCCATCTCGAGATCATCGGTTACCACGAGGTGCTGATAGCCAAGCTCGTTGCGAAGTAGGTTGGTGACGATGTTGTAGCTCAGTGACGCCGGCTCGAGCAGCCCGCCGGTGACGCCCTTGGTGATATCGATGTTGGGGAATCCCCCGTGGCTGACCATTACACAACGGACGCGATCGTCTTTGCGCTGGAAGAGTTCGATGTAGGGCGCGAGGTCCTGGGCCATCAAGTCGTCATGCGAAAGAGTAACGAGCGGCATCTGCTCGTGGGAATCCACTTCGCCGGCCCCGATTCCGGGAAAATGTTTGAGACAGCCAACTATCCCGGTCTCCTGCAACCCTCGCAGATAAACCGTCGTGTAGCCAAGCACCTCTCCGGGAGAACGTCCGAATGAGCGCGAATAGAGACCATTTGAAAGGAGGTCGCGCTCGTCGGTCATAATGGACATTACGGGCGCGAAGGTCATGTTAAAGCCGAGGATTCGCAGCGCTCCTCCGGTAATCCTTCCCAGGGCCCGGGCGGCGGCCAGATCGCCGTGTTGGCGAATGGTCCGCGCCGCCGGCATCGGCGTGAATATCTTCCTTAGGCGGTCGACTAATCCACCCTCCTGATCGATGCCGATCAATGGATTGGGCAAGATTTCGCGCACACCATCCAGCAAATCTCTGAGTTGTTGTGGACTGCGAACATTACGCCCAAAGATGATTATCCCACCAGGCTGCACCTCTTCGATTAGCGCGCGGGCTTCCGCGTCGAGCTCGGGTCCGCCGAGGCCTATGAAGAAGAATTGTCCTACTTGTTGTTCTAAGGGAAGTGACTGAAGAGAATCCAATGGCATTTGAAATAGGTTTACAGACCGCCGCGGTCAACTCCAAGCTATCGCGTTTCAACATTGTTTCCGGGAAAACTAGACGACCGTTTCACTATAAGACAAATCCATCCCGCGGCCAATCCAAAGTGTTAGCAGTGCGCTGAAAGCGTTGGCCAATTTCAGCCCAGGGTTTGCTTTGAAACCCTGGGTAGCAAATGCTTGATAGATTCTTTGCAACTCTGAAGGAGTTGCGAGGTGTTTGTTGCGGTTGGCGAGCGGCAACGGCAACTCTTTCAGAGTTGCGTCTTCAATACAATAGACGTAGTTTACCCAGGGTGCCAAAGCCCAACCCGGGGCTGAAATTAGCCAACGCTGTCAGCGTAATTCCGCATACAGGGAGTTTTCACCCACCCGCTATCACGAGTTGGTACTGACCCCATTGCTTGCGAACTGTCACGAGTGTCGTTCGCTAGCTCAGAACTGTGCTCCTGAGCCTCAGGGCTTCGTCATTTATCTTTGTTCACCGACGTAGTATAACTCGTGCATGCCGCGCGAAATCACGGACCGGGACGCGATTATTTCCAGCATGAAGTCGCTGGAGGTCACTTCCGAACTGTTCCTCGAACAAAACGGAAAACTAAAGAACGCCGGCGATCTGGAAGTGATCGTCCACGGTCGCGACTATGGCAATGGAAAGAGGGTCGGGCCTTACGTCCGCCTGCTGGCCTATGAGAGCGGCGAAGCGATCATGCGTCAGGGAGAGTGGGGCGGGAATACATTCTACCTCTCGGTAAGCGGCGCGCTGGATGTCTTCATCACCGAACCAAACGGCGAACAACGCAAGATCAGCCGGCTCCAGCCCGGTAGCTGCTTCGGTGAAATGGCGGTCCTCGCCGGCGTGGAACGCAACGCAACCGTCGTTGTGCCCAAGCACGGAAACGTGATCGTGTTGGAAGTAACCCGGCCCGCACTCCGACTCCTCCGAAAACTGCCGAAGTTTGGTCGGGTGATTGACGAGACCTATCGTGCCCACGGGTTTGGCCGCGTGTTGGAGGATTTGACTCCCAACGTTAGACCAGCTGACGACGAAATCGTTCGCAAGCTTCGTGAAATTGGCAAGTTCATGATTTATGGCAAACACCATGTTATTTGCCAGGAGAATTCGCCAATCGAAAAGATCGTCCTGATCAAGAGCGGGTGGGTCAGAAGAGTTCGCGGCGTGCCGCTTGACCCGGAGTCAACCGGCATTGCAGTTGGACTAGGCCAATCGATTGGGGTCGATTTTCTGGGGGCCGGAAACTGTCTTGGACTTGAAACCGCGTCCGGAAACGGATTGTGGAGCTACAGCGCCTCGGTAATGGCCAGGACGGAAGTGTTGGAGATTCCCATCGGCTTCCTAAAGGAAACTCCACCGTTACGAGAACGAATCTTTTCAGCTTTCGCCGCTTTCTCAACCGCCGACGACAACCTTCCAGGTATTGAATCGGTGAAAGACTTGAGAGCGCTGGCTTCGGCCGAGGAAGAAATCGCCACCGGCATTGTTGATGGAGCAAACCTGCTGGTCATGGACATGGACCTTTGCGTCAGGTGTGGCAATTGCTCACTCGCCTGTCACAAAGTTCATGGCCAATCGCGCTTGTTGCGCCGGGGTATCAACATCTCGCGCCCGGTGACCATCGGCAGTGAACGCACTCAGCATGTGCTCTCTCCGCAGGTTTGCATGCACTGTAAAGATCCGGAATGCCTAACCGGCTGCCCCACCGGTTCGATATTCCGTGACCCTCGCGGATATGTAGACATCGATCCGGCGACCTGTATCGGATGTTTTGATTGTGCCACCCAGTGTCCCTACGACGCGATCACCATGGTGCCGCGGAACAGCGGCGATCCAATCGTTACGTTTGACCTGATGGGGAGCTTGAAGAAAACGTTCAGTCTGGCCAAGGCGCCCGTTCCCCTGCCGCTCACGCCTTCGGACGATGTCGTAGCAATTAAGTGTAATCTCTGCGAACACACTCCCTTGAATCCCCAGGGCTCCACCAGGCAGGCCTATTCTTGCGAAGAGAACTGTCCCACCGGTGCCTTGTTGCGGGTCGATCCAGTCAAATATTTCGACGAAGTGGCCAGCACGCAGGGACTGATCTTTCGTGATAACGCCCAGGCTTTCGGACGAAACATACACAAGAGCGATCCCCTGGCAAAGGCGCTGCATCTCGGCGGGGCGGCCGCAATTCTGGTGGCCGGAATAGCAATCGTTTGGGGATTGGCGGGGCACGGCTTTGATGGCGTCTTGACCGGAACCTGGCTGACCATGCGCTGGATCACGGGTTTGGTCGGCTTGCTTAGTATTGCCGTCGTGATGACCTATCCGCTGCGGAAGCAGGTTTATCGCCGACGCGCCGGGGCCCTCCGCTACTGGATGCTGGTGCATGTTTACGTCGGCGCCATTGCTGGTCTGACTTTAATGCTGCATGCGGGCACTCACACTGGCGGACTCTTGACTACCTTGCTCTACATTGCTTTTGACGCCGTGATCGCCACGGGTCTGTTCGGCTCGGCCGCCTATCTTATCGCTCCGAGAATCCTGACCAACATCGAAGGCGAGCCATTGCTGGTTGAAGACTTGATTGGACGCCGGGCGGAACTGCAGAAGGAACTTGGCGAAATCGTGAAACAGAGCGAGGGATGG
>DATKIS010000973.1:0-3667 GCA_035543975.1 Pyrinomonadaceae bacterium | reverse complement strand
TAAAGAGACTATCGTCTCCGGACGCGTTTATCTCGCGCCTCGTGATTACCACCTGCTCATCGATGCCGGCAGCTTTGCCTTGTCAATCGAGCCCGCAGTCGCCTTTGCGCGTCCGTCGATCGACGTACTATTTGAATCTGCGGCCGATTACTATCAGGAACGGATGATTGGAGTGGTATTGACCGGAGCGAATCGGGACGGCGCTCGTGGCCTGGCGGCAATAAAACTACGGGGCGGATTGGCGCTGGTCGAAGATCCGGCGCACGCTACCTGCCCTGAGATGCCGGCTGCCGCAATCGCGGGTACGGAAGTAGACTACATTTTGTCGGTGCCAGAACTCGGACTTTTATTGGGAGACTTGTGTAAAACCCCTACTCCAAAACCGCCGGCCACTTCGCCAACGCAAAAGGTCGTGCACCGGAAAACCGTAGTCGACGCTGGTACACCATGAAAGCTGAAGAGCCGATCAACATTCTGATGGTCGATGACAGCCCAACTAATTTGTTGGCGCTCGACTCCATCCTGCAGGCCCCTGACAGAAAACTCGTGAGCGCTGCCTCCGGCGACGATGCGCTCCGTTACCTTCTGGACAACGAAGTGGCTGTAATTCTGATGGACGTTTATATGCCGGGGCTCGATGGTCTGGAAACTGCCGAGCTGATCAGGGGCCGTGACCGCTCCCGCAATATCCCAATCATTTTCCTAACCGCGGACAGCACCGGTGGTCGACATTTGAGCCGGGGATATTCCCTGGGCGCCGTTGACTACATCGTTAAGCCCATTGAGCCGGATATCCTGCGGTCGAAAGTCGCCGTGTTTGTTGAGCTGTTTAAGAAGACTCAGGAAATCAAGCGTCAGGCACATTTGCTCCAGGAAAAGAACCAGGAACTCGAGAATGCGAACCTGGCCCGTCTGGGCATGCTGATCGAACTGGGCCAGGAGTTGGTCGCCGAACGCGATCCCTTGAGAGTGCTGGAAAACTTTTGTCGGTCCGCCCGCCAGATTGTTCAGGCGCATGAGTCGGGAGTCGGAGTAATCAATGGCGACGGTAAGAAGCTGCGGTATTTCTTCCGGTCAGGCCCTAACGACGAAAACCCAGCCCAACCTGGAGGCGACTCACTCGGTTCCTCCAAAGAGGTTCCGCTAATCGCGCGGCGCGCCCTGAGGCACCTCGTCGCTGAACGCCGGCCGCTCAGGCTGAATGATTCTCACGATCTGCTGCGCGTCGACGGTAAGACGTCTGAGCTGGTCCATTCATTTCTGGGTGCGCCACTGCTGTCCGGTTCAAAAGTATTCGGATGGATGTATCTGATAAATAAAGTCAACGCGGAAGATTTCACCGAAGCCGACGAGCGTTTGGCAGCGACCCTGGCGACTCAGGTGGCCGTGGCTTATGAAAACGCGATGCTCTACAGCAACGCCCAGCGACACGCCACCGAGTTGCAGATGGAAATCGCCGAGCGCAAGCAAGCCGAAGAGGAGCGGGCCCTGCTGCTGGTGCGCGAACAGTCCGCCCGGGCGGATGCGGAGCAAGCCAACCGCACTAAGGACGAGTTTCTCGCGACCTTGTCACATGAATTGCGCACCCCGCTCTCAGCCATTTTGGGTTGGAGTCACCTGGTCCGTTCGGGAAAACTCGATGAGGCGCAAATGTCCCGGGCCGTCGAAACCATCGAGCGCAACGCCCGCTCGCAGTCTCAGTTGATTGACGACCTGCTGGACGTCTCCCGGATCATAACCGGAAAACTACAGATCGAGCCGCGGGCGGTTGATTTGAGTGCGGTCATCGAAGCCGCCATTGATGCAGTGCGGCCGGCGTTTGAAGCAAAGGCCATCAACTTTGAAAACGCTCTGGATGCCGACGCTGGATTGGTCTCTGGCGATCCGAACCGGCTCCAGCAGATCTTCTGGAATCTCTTTAATAATGCCGTCAAGTTTACTCCAGAGAAGGGCCACGTGCGGGTGGCCGTAGAACGCACGGCCTCAGCGATTCGGGTTTCGGTCAGCGATTCCGGAGTCGGTATAACCCAGGAGTTCTTGCCTTATATCTTTGACCGTTTCCGCCAGGCTGACGGCTCCACCACCAGAGTGCACGGCGGCTTGGGCCTCGGGCTTTCGATTGTGAAGCATTTGGTTCAACTTCATCAGGGAACCGTCGAGGTAGGAAGTCAGGGCAAAAACAAAGGCGCATGTTTCATCATCACATTGCCGGTCGCGTCTACCACGACTGCTCAAGCTTCGGGAAACGCTACCGAGACTGAGTCTGAGGGTAATGGACTGCCGACGAGTTTTTCCAAAGCACTCCAGGGACTGAGAATTCTGGTGGTTGACGATGAAGCTGACTCACGCGAATTAGTAAGCACTATTCTGACGCGCTGTGGCAGTGAGGTGAACTGTTGCGAATCCGCCGCCGAAGCACTTAAGGCCATCCGTGATTGGAAACCGGACTTGCTGGTAAGTGATATCGGTATGCCGAATGAGGACGGATATTCGCTAATCGGGAAAATGAGAAAGATGAAGTCGAAACGGGCCCGGCAAACTCCAGCAGTGGCCCTCACCGCTTACGTCACCAACGAAGATCGCGAACGTGCGCTGACCGCCGGATTTCAATTACACGTTGCCAAACCCATCGACCCGACGGATCTGGTCAGGTCGATCGCCGACGCTATGGGGCATAAGGTACGCAATGCAAGTTGAACTAGCTTTGCCCGAAAAGTGACTCACTTCAGTCCGCGAGGCGGACGAGTGAAAGTAGCCCAGCACTTCAGTGCTGGGTCGTCGGCCCTGCCGAGGTCGGAGTCCGTGAAACGGACGACTGATAAATTCCTGGCAATCCAAAGACTGGCGATCAACCGTCCGTTTCACGGACTCGCGTTCGTGGGTCTACCTGATCCCACCGATGAATCGGTGGGGTACTTTCATTCGTCGGCTTCCCCGACTTGTCGGGCAAAGAAGGTTGAACTCTATTCGCTCGTTAACTACACTCGGGCCCGCGTTCTGACTCATCACAAAAGTGAGGATTTTATACTTGCGCTCGTCAAGATCAATAACCCTGGTACTGGCAGTTTTTCTACTGAGTATTTCGGGCCACCCCCAGCAGCAATCAAGCGGAACCATTCGCGGTAAAGCCATTGATCCTTTGGGAGCGTTAATCGGCGGGGCCACTGTCACTATCATCAGCGCCGGCGGCACCCAGCAAACTACTCGCACGAATCGAGACGGCGCATTCACGATTAGTCTGGCACCCGGCAAATATGCGGTCCGGGCTGCGGCTCCAGGTTTTGCTGCTTACGAAAACCCCGAAGTAGAAGTGCTTGAAGGGAAGGTCACAACGCTTGACGTCATGCTGGCCGTGACGGTCAATGAACAGGTCACCGTAGAGAATGATCAAGGGATTAATACGGAGCCCGAAGCCAACGCCAGCGCGACAGTCTTGCGCGAATCCGACATTGAGGCCCTGCCCGATAACGCCGCCGACCTGGCCGCCGCGCTGCAAGCCCTGGCCGGACCTGCCGCCGGCCCCAGTGGCGGTCAAGTCTTTGTCGACGGCTTTTCCGGCGGACGCCTGCCACCACGCGATACCATCAGAGAGATTCGCATAAACCAAAATCCGTTTTCGTCCGAGTATGATCGGCTGGGATTCGGCCGCATTGAAATCTTTACCAAA
>DATKIS010000972.1:0-3611 GCA_035543975.1 Pyrinomonadaceae bacterium | reverse complement strand
TCGGGTCGTCATCGAATCCAATCTCGGGTATGACGGTTGCGACCTTGCTGCTGACGTGCTTGATATTTTTGATCATTGGTTGGACCGGTCCGACCTACTACATCACGGCACTTTCGATCGGCGGCATTGTTTGCATTGCTTCTTCAAACGGTGGCACCACCTCGCAGGATTTGAAGACGGGATTTCTGGTGGGCGCCACTCCCAAGTATCAGCAGATTGCGATCCTCGTGGGTGCCCTGGCCTCGGCATTGATCCTTGGTCCAATTCTTTTGCGGCTCAATGAAACTGAGACTGTTTATGTGGCGCAAACCTCATTTCACGCAGTCAAAGAAGCACCACAAGTTAACGCTTCAGCCGTCTCCGCTCTGCCGGCGTACACAGATCAAGCAAAGCCCACCGGCGGCGGCAACTATCGATTGCTGAAAAACGAAGCTGGTCCGGCGGTGATTGCTGGATTGGATCCCGGCGAATACCTGGTTGATGACTCGGGAAAGATTGCGCAAAAAGTGGATCGGAACTTCCCCGCCGATTTGCGGGCAAATACTGCTGAACTCGGACCCGCGGAGCCCTTGAAGGGTCCAGAGGCCAGCACCGACAGTAAGAGCTACCGGACCTGGCACAAGATTGACGAGAAGAATGGCCCAGCCGGCAAGTACCTTGTAGATGATCAGGGCGTGCCTGCCTATTACGTTGACCCGGGAATCAACGGGACGCACCGCGTGAGGCCAAACGGATCTTCCGTTACGAAGTATGATGCACCCAAGGCGACCTTGATGTCCTATATCATCAAAGGCATCCTTAATCGGCAACTACCCTGGGGACTTGTCTTACTAGGGGTGATGATTGCAGTCGTGCTCGAGATGAGCGGCATTCCCTCGTTGGCTTTCGCGGTGGGTGTCTATCTGCCGTTATCGTCGTCTAGCCCAATTTTCCTTGGTGGCGCAATCCGTTGGCTGGTAGACAAGTACATCCGCACCAAGTTTAAGGATAAGAATCTGACAGAAGAGGAGTTTGTCGCTGAAACCGACAAGAGTCCCGGAGTGCTGATGGCCTCTGGCTACATCGCGGGAGGGGCGTTGGCGGCGGTCTTTATCGCGTTCTTTGCGGGTTTGTTCAAAGAGAAAACTGACGCAATTGAGGCGTGGTCGAAGGCCAACAACGCCTTTTTCGACGGACCCTGGTCGGACATGTTGTCCATGATCCCGTTCGTGGTGCTGATGATTCTTCTCTACCTGGTGGGTCGCGAACTACTGCTGGCGAGCAAAGGACGGCGAACTTAACTTAGGGACTGAGACTCTCAGGCAACATTTTTGAAACTGGCTGCTTCTATCAGGAGGCGCGCTGCTGAGCCGGGAGCGCGCCTCGTATTTCATAATCAATAAGAAGGACAAAAGTCTTAATGTTTAGTTCAAAGCTCCTACTGCGATTTCCTCTGCTCATTGCGGTGTGTGTCCTCATTTTCCAGGGGAGCCCAATTTCAGGAGCTCCTGCCCAGAATCCGCAGCGCAGCCCTACTGAGACTGTGCGGGAGTTTTACAAGTCGCTCCGCGAAAGGAAATTTCGGGAGGCATTCAACCTGTCGATTTACAAAGCAGCAATTGAACCGTTGAAACCCCAGGAGTTTGAAGAGCTGAAGCCCGACTTTGAAAAGGTGGCATTGGCTGTCATCGAGCGAATTCCCGAGAAGGTGGAGCTGATGGGGGAGACGATCAGCGGCGATCTGGCTACTGTCTTTGTGAAGGTGCTGGACAGTGACGGCAAGGAAAAGATGGAACCCACCGGATTGATTTTGGTTGGTGGAGCCTGGATCCTCGGTGACAAGGAGAACCTGGAAATAGTTAAGAAGGCCGGGAAAAAGTTTTTCTTTAATGCCCGCATTGATGCCCATCACGGCGACGTCCAGGACATGTTGACGCGAATTTCGCTCGCCTTGTTGCTCTACAGTCAGCAACATAATGGTCAGTTTGCGAATCTGCATACATTGATTGCAGCCGGGATGTTGCCGAAGGACCTGGAGGGCACCGAGTCGACCGGATACAGATTTCGCATTAACGTTTCGCCGGACGCTAAAACCTGGACTGCACAAGCCGAACCTGCGGAGTATGGGCGTTCAGGACGGTTGTCGTTCTACATGGACGCGGCGGGAGTTAGAAGCAGTGACACGGGTGGCAAGCCACTCACGCCCCGAAAGAATTAAGATCTGGTAGGCAGGAATGTATCCAGTGCCCCTGAAACCGGCCTGGTGACTCCCCCCGAGATTTCTGTTGCGCCCAAACTATGGGCCAACTAGAATGAAGACGACTTCCCCCGATCCTTCTCCCACATGCTAGCCCCGAATTTCAAATGAATATAGCCAAACTCTGGCCGAGGACATGACCAGAGCACTTGACGGAGCACTAAGAATCGATGGCTGAATTCGCGCGAGCGGTTGTGTCACGGCTCCGGAAGTTCGTCGGCGATCGGCGCGAGGTCAAACGACATCGAGTCCGTTTGACCTTCACGATCTCTTTAGCCTCGCCTGCGCAAAACCTTCAGGGATCAAGACGAATCATTAGCATGGATGGGCATACGCTGGATCTCAGCGCTAACGGTATGGCGCTGGTCGTTCCGGCAATCACGCTGGGTGAGCACCACCTGGTTGGGGAAAACCGACCTTTGAATGTTCAACTTGAATTGCCGCTGGGGCCGGTTGAAATGCAGGTGCTCCCGGTTCGCTACGAACGGCTTGAAGAAGATGCGATCGAGACAGGCTATCTGATCGCGGTGAAGATTGTGGGTCTTTCTGAAGTAGATCGAACAAAGTATGGTGAATACGTTTCAAGCTTAATCCAACGTAAGAGATGAAGGCTGAGTCCACAACAGTTAAGCGAAACGTAGCCAACCAAAAGCCTCGGGGACATGGAAATTGGGCTCAGGAGTATAGGTAGGCTGCCAGGCCAGGTATCTCTCGTCTCCAGTTCCAATACAACGGAACAGATTGACTCGCCATTCATCGCCTCGTTGAGGTCTGTGAATCGCCTCGCTCCACGGGATCCGCATGCTGATTACCAGTTCGGTGCCTCGAATACATGAGGCTGTAGTCATGCCAGATTGGAATCCCCAATCCGTCTGACGCTCAGCTGGTCCCAAATCAATAGCCAAGTCCAGCCATTCGCCTGTTGGGGCGGCTTCAAACTCGAAGTAACGGTTAGGTGTCGAAGTGTCCGGTGCCAGAAAGATCTCGCACACGTCTCTTTCCCACAAGCCGATTGTCTTGTGAGTCAGGTCAGGGGTGGGACTGACTATCGGCGGTTCCACCTGGCGACAAACAAAACGCACGACTAGCGATTCGTCAGTCCAAACAATTCTTGCTTCGGCGTGCCGCGAATCCGGCGTCTCCGGCCCCGACCAGTGCTTTGTAATCCGGGTCGGTTGGACGCTGGTCCAGGCCGGATGGTCAAACTCGGAAACGGCAAGATCGTTCGCAGAGTATAACGCTTCGATTGTCTTTTCAGGTCTGTTGCTCAATTGGACACTCTCGTTTTTATCCCAATTCAGTCAGGCACGTTTCCAGGAGTTTGACAGGGTCATGGTGCTGAAATACACGAGCCCCAGTTTCCTTGGAAAATCTC
>DATKIS010000971.1:0-2753 GCA_035543975.1 Pyrinomonadaceae bacterium | reverse complement strand
TTTCACACCGGGTTTGCACGCGAAGCGATCTCATTCATACCGTGGCTTTAGCCCGGTGGCCGGCGGACCTAATCCAAAAGAGAACCGTTTCAACGGTTTTGGCGCCAAACTGTCGCTTTAAAACCGTTAGAAACGGTGCGGGATCCTTTCTTAGAACTCGATCACCGGGCTAATAGCCGCGGTGTGAATGAGATCAAGTCCCGCGCATCTTCCCGACAACTCATTGAGGTATGCTACCCTCTCAAACTTCATCACGTAGGCGGAGACATATCGGTGCAGTTTCCATTCACACTTCCATCGGGCAAACAGTTTGACGCCGCCGGGTTTGGCGTCAATGCGGTGGACCATCTCCTGGTCGTGCCGGAGTATCCGAACTCTGACTCTAAAACGCGGCTCATGCGTCACCAACAGGGTGCGGGTGGACAAACCGCGTCAGCAATTGTGGCTTTGCAGCGCCTGGGCATGCGGACCACTTACGCCGGACGCTTCGGCACCGATGCCGAAGGCCGGTTTGGCATGCAGTCTTTGCGGGATGAAGGAGTAGATGTCGAGTTTGCGGAGGCGATCGAAGGCGCGCGTACCCAGGTCGGCTACATCATTATCGAGGCGACCCGAGGTGAACGCACCGTAATCTGGAACCGGGATGAGCGCCTGGCTTACGGGACCCACGATGCCCCGGTTGAATTCGCCGGTAGAGCAAAAGTGATCCATCTGGATTCACACGATCCGCTGGCGTGCGCGCTGATGGCCAAAGAAGCGAGGGCCGCAGGAACAATTGTCTCCGCCGACATCGACAACGTCTACGACGGACTGCCGGACCTCTTGCCGCTGATCGATGTGCTCATCTCATCAAAAGAGTTTCCGCGGCTCCTGACCGGGATCGACGACTCTCACGCGGCGCTGCTTGAGATCAAAGCGCGCTATGGATGCTCGCTCGTGGGACTGACCAAGGGAGGACGCGGGGCGACTATTCTTTGCGAAGGTGAGTTTCTCGAAACTCCTGCTTTTCAGGTGCCGGGTGGGTGTGTTGATACCACCGGGGCCGGCGATGCCTTCCATGGAGGTTTTCTCTATGCGATGTTGCAGGGCGAAGAGATCGAAGCCAGCATGAAGATCGGGTGCGGGGTGGCAGCGTTGGGCTGTCGAGTTTTAGGAGCGCGCACCGGATTGCCGACCCGGGCTGAGTTGGACGGGTTTCTGGCAGGTGACTCTTGAAGCTAGAACCATCTCCCCAACCCGCGTAGCGGGTGTAGCGTAAAGCCTGGAGGGGAGCGCAGCGGAACCCCAGGAAAAAGGTCTCTAATATCTGGCCAGCCCGCGGAGCGGGCGACAGCGCTAACGACCGTCTGTCGCCCACTCCGCGGGCTGTGCTTGTTTGAATTGCTCTTTCCTGGGGTTTCGCGGCGCTCCACCCCAGGCTTTACGCTGACGCCCGCTCCGCAGGCTTAGTGGCGCGGAAACAAATCCGGATTGTCGGTGAACACCGCATCGACGCCCAGGTCATACAGGTAATAACGCATCTCTTCGGGCAGAGTCTTGAACCGGCCAATATCTCTTAAGCGAAAGGTATACGGGGTGACGCTCAAGCCAAGATGGTGGGCCTGGGCCACGGCTGTCTTGTCGAGCAGAGCTTTCGCCGGGCCGATGCCGGTAGCAAACTGTTTCGCTTCGGCTAGTCCAGCCGGGGTCAGCCAGCGGCTTCGCATTTGTTCATTGATCAGCAGCACCAGCGGCAGTTTTGGGTTCAGCATCCCCGTCAGCTTCTTCAAACTCTCCGGGCTGAAAGATTGAATAATCACCGGAGTGTGACGCTCGGCACTCCTCGTTCCCAACCGATTCTTCCTCAGCGCCGCAACCAGCAGCCTTTCCATGTCAAAACCGAGTCGACCGTAAACGTCGGGCGCCTTTGTCTCCGGATAGAGCCCGGCCCGTCCGCGGACGAGGTTGATCGCTTCCTGAAAAGTCGGGACACGTGCCGCTTTGAACCTTGGGTTGAACCACGAACCGGCATCGAGTTGCTTGATTTCCCGCAGGGTAAAGTCTGCCGCGTACCAGCGCCGTATCGGCCGGCCGGCGGTAGCTGTCCCTTGCTCGCTGGGGGATCGCGGAGCCACATCCTCCTGAAAGCGAGTCGGGAACAAATCCTTAACGTTGGTCGTGCGCTCGAGGGTTAGGTCGTGTAAACAGATGAGTTGATTGTCCCGGGTGATTTGCAGATCCTGTTCGATAAAATCCGCACCCTGCTTGAGTGCGAGTCGATAGGACTCGATTGTGTGTTCAGGTGCGTATGCGGAGGCGCCTCGGTGGGCGACGAGTATCTTCCTGGGTGTCGCTCTCGGTCCGCCGGTGCGTTGAGCTGTTGATGCAACCAAAGCTCCGCCCGCGAGCAATCCAAGACTCGAGCTGAGACCTTGCAGAAAGGATCTACGGTGGACTTTCATTGGTGCTTTCACAGCGCCGATAGCGCGACAGTCAATAGCCGCGGCCGTAAGGCCGTGGATCAAAACTCAAGGTGAGACCGAGGCCCGGAGGGCCGGCACTTGTTTTGCGCTGTTAACGCGATTCATGCCGCACCTTCGGCGCTCGACCATTTTTCTTCCGACTAGCCACAGCCTCCCGCCCGTGGCTATTTAATGACAGTCCTTCGGACCTTAAGCCCTGTCCACCTTTCCAGCGCGTTTATTTAACTAAGTGAGTCAAGTATGTTGCCCCAAATTAGAGAGCTCCATGAATAGTCTCAGGGTTCGGAAAGC
>DATKIS010000970.1:0-3439 GCA_035543975.1 Pyrinomonadaceae bacterium | reverse complement strand
GCGCCGCCGGAGAGGTGTTTGAAGGTTACTTTGTCGGCATCGACTTTGCGCGGACAGTGCAATGGTTTGACCAGGGAAACAAATTGAGACTGGCCGATACTGCTTCCGCCGAGGAATGTTCACGCTTGCTGGCGGACGTTCCAGAGTTGGCCGACACCGCCCTAATTCCGTTTGATTTCAAGAAGTCTGACCAGGCGCAGTTAGTCGCTGCTTGCGAGTTTGTTCTTGAAGGTCTCTACGCCCAAAACAAGATCAGCCGCAATGAAGAAGGCGGCTACGCAGCTGTGACCAAGGCTAAGAAAGATCGCCGCGGGATGATCTATGACGATCTCACGGAGACAGGGAAATACAGTTAAGGAGAACCTTATGTCTATTACGCTAACGGCCGTTTATCGAAAAGTACCCGAGGGCTGTATCGGATTCGTTGAGGAACTCGCCGTAGCCAATACTTAGTTAGAGGGCCACTTTGCGCTGTTCACGCGAGCAGACCGATTTGCTAGACTGATCATCAATGAGCACCAGAGCAGACAGTATCCTCGATACGGCGTTAGCGCTTCCCCCTAATGAACGCGCTTGGCTTGCCTCAGAACTGATTGCGAGTCTGGATGAAACTAAGGATTCAGATGTCGAGACCGCTTGGGCAGCAGAGATCGAACGAAGAATCGCTGAAGTCGAATCAGGCCACGCAGAGACTACAAGCTGGGAAGAGGCGCGAACACGAATCCGGGCATCGATCGAGAAGCCGTGACCAAAACCCTTCGAATCCATCGTCTAGCCGAGGACGAACTGACCGCGGCTGCATCATGGTATGAAGCTAAGCGGGCTGGCTTGGGCGACTCGTTACTCGACCTGATCGATAGTATTGTTGACCGCATTTGTTCGGGCAGTTTCCCTGGCAGTCCAGCTCCCGGCGTCGCGATCGAAAAGGGCACCCGAAGAGTCTTGCTGCAACGTTTCCCCTACTCAATCGTTTTCTATGAACGCAAGAACGAAGTTGTGATCGTGGCTTTCGCTCATAGCAGCCGTCGTCCGGGCTACTGGCGCTCGCGAAAAGTCTAGGCCCACTCTATGCGTTTCACTCGCTACTCAAAATTCAAAGGCCTCGACATCTCGGCGCTCAATCTTGGCGACTTGATGGAGAGTCTGTCTGATTCCCTGCTCGATTCCGGTTACGACGAGGATTACTACTGGACCCGCCAGCGAAACCCGCAAGACACGTCGCTCGACGCCTTGCGACGGGCGCTGCTCCAGGCGTTGATGGATCAGGGTCTCCTTGATCAGCGGCAGATTCAGGAGATGCTGGCGGACAATGAAGGCAAGTTTAAGGGTTCGCTGCTCGAAGAGATGCTCAACCAATTGATCGAGCGGCTGGTAGAAGAAGGGTATCTGAAACTCAGCGAAGAACCCCCTGCCGAACAGCGGCGTCAAGGAACGGGAAACGGCATGCCCGAAGTCTCCGAACCTCTCCCTCGCAACGTAAAGTTTGAAGTAACCGAAAAAGGCCTGGACTTTCTTGGCTACAAAACGTTGAGAAACCTGCTGGGAAGTTTGGGGAAGAGTGCGATGGGACGCCACGACACGTCGTACCTTTCCACCGGGGTAGAAGCATCCGCAGCCAGCAAGCCTTACGAGTTTGGCGACACGATCAACCTGGACGTGAATACCACGCTCATGTCTGCGCTACAGCGCACCCTGCGGGAAGAAACCGACGCGGCAGGAGGCAGACGAACCCAGGCGACGTTTCCGCTCAATCTCGAGTACAGCGATCTTCACGTTCATCAATGTGACTACCAGTCATCCTGTGCCACGGTTGTCATGCTCGACTGTTCGCATTCGATGATTCTGTATGGCGAAGACCGTTTTACGCCAGCAAAGAAAGTCGCCCTAGCTCTGTCGCATTTGATTCGGACGCAATATCCCGGCGACTCCCTGAAGATTGTCCTGTTCCATGACAGCGCTGAGGAACTTCCCATTGCGAAACTTGCGACCACCCAGGTCGGTCCTTACCATACCAACACCGCCGAGGGTCTGCGGCTCGCGCGGCGCATCCTGCAATCCCAGCGGAAGGAGATGAAGCAGATAGTGATGGTCACTGATGGAAAACCGACCGCTTGTTTCGTGGAAGGGAACATGGCAGGAGTTTCCAGTGGTAGGCCGACAGGCCGGACGAGCACCCGCGATCCTGCGCTCCCAGCCGGCCGAAGGCTCTACAAGAATTCCATGGGTGGGGATCCATTTGTGATGGAAGCAACTTTCAAAGAGGTCCAGGCCTGCCGGAAAGCCGGAATCATGATTAATACCTTCATGCTGGCGACCGACTTTTACCTGGTGGAGTTTGTGAAGCAAATGACAGCCATGACCAACGGCAAAGCCTACTTCGCAAATCCCGGTAATCTTTCACAGTTTGTTCTGATCGATTTTCTCCGGCGACGAACCAGCCGGGTTAGGTAAGACAGACATGCCTGTCTGTTCGAGTTTGAATTAACCGAAAGCCTGAGTGAAATTTTCCATATCTCATTTTTCATTGGACATTGCGATTCAAGAGTTGAGGTACAAACACTGCCGGCGCGGGTAGTCTAACGTAAGAACAGTGCCTCTGATTTCAATGACGAATGAGATATGGAAAATTTCGGACATTGTTGAAGCTATACATTGGACAGGCAGGAATGCTGTCCTACCACTCTCCGCAAACTATCGAACAATTGGCGGTGCGGTTGAATGCAGACAATGAAATCTGTCTCACCTAAATCCCGAGGCCATCAGCGTCTCCGCCAACTCACGCCTTACCTCGTGCTCGCCGCTGGTTTGCTCTTCACCTTTATCGTTTCCTACCGCCTGGCGAAAGTTGGCGAGGCCGAAGATCGCGCGCGCTTCCAGGTCCTGGTGCAGGACGTTCATGGTCGCGTTGAAAGCAGACTGGAAGGCTATACCGCGGTCTTGCGCGCGGGCACCGGGTTATTTTCCGCTCACAATGCGGTCAAGGAAACCGAGTTCAAGACATTCGTAAAGATGGTCGGCCTGGCCGAACATTACCCCGGAGTCCAGGGGATGGGCTTCTCGTTGAAGCTTAAGCCCGAGGAACGGGCGGCGCTGGTGGCGGCGAGAAAACTCGAAGGCGCGGATGGGTTTCATTTGTCACCCGAATCTGAACGGGACGAGTACCATGCCATCATTTATCTCGAGCCACAAGACCAGCGCAATCGGGCTGGATTGGGCTTCGATATGTTTACGGAACCCACCAGACGCGAGCCCATGGAACGAGCGCGCGACACCGGACTGCCGGCGGCTTCGGGACGGGTGACGCTGTTCCAAAGAATCGATCCGCAGGCGAAACAGCCGGGATTCATTATTTATGTTCCCGTCTATCGCACCGATTTCCCGACTGCAAATGAAACTGAGCGAAGGGCCGCCCTCCTGGGATTTGTTTTTAGCGCTTTTC
>DATKIS010000969.1:0-5465 GCA_035543975.1 Pyrinomonadaceae bacterium | reverse complement strand
TTCCGCAACGGGAATTGTAATAGTGATTGGAGCTAGCGTTCACGCCCCTGAAATACGCGGAGCGATCTCATTAACACCGTGGCTTTAAGCCCGGTGGTGGAGGCCAGACGCAAAACTCCTCGAACCGTTTCAACTGTTTTTGGTGGCGGAGGTGCGTTCCTAAAAGATCCTGAACACCGGGGGGGTAAAGCCACAATGCTAATGAGATCGCTTCGCGCAACGAATGATATTGTTTGACCGCGCCGCGTAGTTTTGGTTGTGGCCCTGCTGCGCTGTGTCTCTGTGGTGAAGTTCATCTTCTCACCAGCGATTGAAGGACAATCCACAAAATGCCACGAAATGGCCCGAACGATTCTTCGTGTGACGTGGACCGTCTCAAACAGTCGAGGTCTCTTTATACTCACCCCAGACCGTTCTCAACCGGTTGCTGATCTCGCCAACAGTGGCGTAGGCCTCGACACAGTCCAGGATTTTCGGAACCAGGTTCTCGCTCCCGCGCGCCGCTTCTTCCAGCTTCCCGAGTGTGATTTCAGCCACCTGCGCATCTCGTCGAGCACGCACCGCCCGCACCCGCTCGATCTGTTGCTGTTCAATAATCGGATCGACACGGAGGGTCGGTATAGGCGAGCCGGCATCGCTTTGAAAACGATTGACGCCCACTACGATCGCGTCTTCGGTTTCAATCGCCCGCTGATATCGATAAGCCGACTCCTGAATCTCCTTCTGCACGTAGCCCGTTTCAATTGCCCGCAGCATGCCCCCCATGGCGTCGATCTTCCCAACATATTCAACGGCCCGTTCTTCGATTTCGTTCGTGAGCTGCTCGATGGCGTAGGACCCCGCGAGCGGATCGGCGGTATCGGCCACGCCCGACTCATGCGCGATGACCTGTTGCGTGCGCAACGCCAACCGGGCAGCCTCTTCCGTCGGCAAAGCCAGGGCTTCGTCCATCGCATTGGTATGTAGTGACTGAGTTCCACCCAGCACTGCCGCCAGCGCCTGGATAGTTGTCCGCACCACATTCACTTCAGGCTGCTGCGCCGTCAGTGAGGACCCCGCAGTTTGTGTGTGGAAGCGCAGCATCAATGAGCGTGGATCCTGGGCCTTGAAGCGGTCGCGCATGATCCGCGCCCAAAGCCTGCGGGCTGCGCGATACTTCGAGATCTCCTCGAGCAGGTTATTGTGGGCGTTGAAGAAGAATGAGATGCGCGGCGCAAACTCATCCACCGCGAGCCCAGCTTTCAGGGCGGCTTCAACGTACGTAATCCCGTCCGCGAGAGTGAAGGCAACTTCCTGCACCGCTGTCGATCCGGCCTCGCGAATGTGATACCCGCTAATCGAAATCGTGTTCCAGTTAGGAACTTCCCGCGCGCAGTAAGCGAATGTGTCAGTAACTAAACGAAGCGAAGGCGCCGGCGGATAGATATAAGTGCCGCGAGCGATGTACTCCTTGAGAATATCGTTTTGCAGTGTGCCTTTGACCTTGTCAAAGGAAACGTTCTGCTTACGCGCCACCGCCAGATAAAGACTCAACAAGGTGGCCGCCGTGGCGTTAATAGTCATCGAGGTTGAAACGCTGTCGAGGGGAATCCCATCAAAGAGCCGCTCCATGTCTGCGAGTGAGTCGATCGCCACCCCAACCTTCCCAACTTCGCCTGCGGACATCGGATCGTCTGAATCCAGACCGATCTGCGTCGGCAAGTCGAAGGCCACCGAAAGCCCGGTGGTTCCCTGGGCCAGCAAATACTTGTAGCGAGCGTTGGATTCCTCGGCAGTGGCATAGCCGGCATACTGCCGCATGGTCCACAGCCGGCCGCGATACATGTTTCGGTAAATGCCGCGGGTATAGGGAAATTGGCCGGGGTCGTTCAGGTCTTTTTCGTAGTCGATCGGATCGGTATTGGCGGGATTGGAGTCAGCGGGGAGTTCGATTCCTGACGAGGTTGCGAACCGCTCGCGCCGCTCGGTGTGTGACTTGGCTGGCATCGTAAACTTAGGTACTGAACTCCAAAGCGCGTTCTCGCTGAAGTGTTCGAAGCCTAACATAGAATAACTTGCAATCGCACTTCTCACTGCCTGAACGCAAAGGTTAGTAAGGTTACCCAAGCGAGGGATCTGCGAATTGTTTAGGTTGTCGGTGGTAGCACTCTGTGCAATCTCCGTGTGATCTGTGTCTCCGTGGTGTGTCTTTCCCAAGTTTGGTCCACCACAGAGACGCAGAGAACACCGAGGTCGCACAAAGAAGTCGTTCGGATGTCTTGAGTTGCTAACAAGGTCAGGGACCGTCCGTACATCGGTGGCAAAGCCACGGCACGGATTCACCACGTTGGCGGATGACGTGCGCCATGTGGCAGAGTAGTCGTATGAACGAAGTCAGAGTCAACAAACGCGGCGCCGATCGCATCCGCCACGGACACCTTTGGATATATCGCAGCGATATCATCGACGCCACCGATGCAGCAGGCGGCGCAATTGTCAGCGTCCGCGACCCGAACCGGAACTTCATCGGTCAGGCTTTCTACAGCGACTCTTCCCAAATCGCGCTACGCTTCCTGACTCAAACTGACGAGGCCATCGACCGGGAGTGGTGGCGCAAACGCATTCGCGACGCTGCTGCCAGACGCGCCGGGATCGGGCCCAACACAAATGCCTACCGCCTGGTTTATTCGGAGGGCGACCTGCTGCCTTCGCTGATCATAGATCGTTACGATGATGTGTTCGTGGTGCAAACGCTGTCCCAGGGGACCGAAAGCGTCAAGTCGGTGATCGTGGAACTGTTGACAGAGGAATTTGCTCCGCGGGCTATCATTGAACGGAACGATGTCAAAGTCCGTCAGCATGAAGGACTGGCGCTGACTGCCGGAGTTCTCTTCGGTGAGGCGGCGGCGGAGTTTGAAATACTACAGGACGGGATTCGCTTCGCCGTCTCGCCGCTTTCCGGGCAGAAGACCGGGTCCTTTCTCGATCAACGTGAGAACCGAATCGCAGCGCGTGCTGTTGCCCACGGTCGTGCGCTCGATTGTTTCACCTTCTCCGGTGCGTTCGCGCTTCATCTTGCAGGGGTTTGCGACACGGTCCTGGGAATCGACATTTCCGCCGACGCTGTCAGCGCAGCAAGGAAGAACGCCGAACTCAACCACGCAACCAACGTCGAATTCCGCGAAGCGAATGTGTTTGACGCGTTGCGTGAAATGGAAACTGCCGGAGAACGCTTCGACACCATCGTCCTCGATCCGCCAGCGTTCGCCAAGAATCGAGCGAGCGTTAAGCCGGCGGCGAGAGGGTATAAAGAGATCAATCTCCGGGCCATCAAGCTGCTAAACCCTGGCGGAGTGCTTATTACCTGCACCTGCTCGTATCACATGTCGGAAGAGTTCTTTTTGGAGATTATTGCTCAGGCGGCTAACGACGCTCATCGCCGGCTGGTCCTGGTGGAGAAACGCACGCAGGCCAGCGATCATCCTATTCTTTTTGGAGTGCCGGAGACTCACTATCTGAAATGTGTGATTGCGCGGGTAATCGAGTGAGGTCGTTCGTTCCAAGAAACGGGAACCGGTTCGAGTCGCGCCAGCCAGTTTGAATAGTGTTCCCTGGCTCGCACCAGCCAGGTTCTAAAAAGTTTCCCATCCATAACCGGGGGGAAGCGACGCAGAAACTCCAGCAAATCCTGCCTGATTAAGCGACTGGCGCCCTCAATCGGGCTCTGCTTAGTCGTAACGGTTTTGCTCAGCTCAGCTTGTTCCTCGTCTGTAAGCTTGTAACTTAGGGCTTCAACTTGCTGACGAAGCTTGGCCGGTCCGTCGCTCAGTTCCGCGTCCGCCATTGCCAGGGCGCTTTCAAACAGCGGAAGTAGGCGGCGCAATTCAACCTTGCGGCCAAACTTGATACCCAGAAGCAGGTCCCGCGGCGGCGAACCTTCTGACGTGTCGTCGGAAAAAAATACCCCCGTGATAACCAGTCGCTGGTTTGAGATAACCGAAGGCAGGTAATTCCCGGCTACGCCTCTGGATTGAGTAGCCAGCGGTATGCGCGCTTCATGATTTTCGCCGGGTAGCATCAGAGGCTTCCCGTCCCTGCCCTGCGGAAGTCCGCTGACAAGTGATTTAGTTCCCTGCATTACCTCGACAGACAAAGCCTCAATACTTTTTTGTGAGAGACTTCGGAAAGTGACTTTTATGAACGGTAGCGAAGAGATGATCTGCTCCAGACCCACCACCTCCACAGAACGAAGTTGATTTTCGACGGCCGGCAGGTTGGTCGGCGTCGACGACAGCCGAATTACTTTTATCTCGAAAGGCTCGACGCCAAAGTTCTTAGCCGCCTCGACTACGACTGACTCATTCTCCCGCAGCCGGTATGTTCCCACGGGTTCCTCTGATTCCAGCTGTTTACCACGGAGGACATTGACCTGCACCGTCACCAGACTGCCCGTCAACACTGGAAGTACCCTGACCGCCCCGACGCGAAGAGTTCCGGGCGGCAATTGCCAACCCGCTATTCGGCCAAAGCGAGCGGACCAGTTGCCGGGGTTTGGCGAATCTGGCCAATAGACCGTTTGGTAAGTTGGCGGTATCGATTTCACGAAGGCCATTTCCAGAACCAGACCGGTGTCGGCTGGATGGGCTGCCTTTTCCTGGGCCGTCGCGAGACCGAACAAAGAGGTTAGGAGGAGGATGGAAGTGAGGAACGTTCGCAAACTCATAGGGCTAAACTCCTGCCGCGTGCGGGTGGACTCAACTTGAGATCACGCCGGTCCTTAAACTCTCGGCCAGCCGCTTGGCCTCCGGCAACGCTTCAAGTGCGCGCAAGACCTGGGGATCGCTGTCGAGCAACACGCGGGCGCCGGCGTCATTTGAGTATGCCGCGGTGACGATTTCTTCTCGCAAACGCAACTTCACGAAATCCAGTTCGGCATCGAGTTGCGCTGCGGTTAACTGCGACTGAGTGTCCGTGCGAATGAAACTGCGGAAAGCCTCGACGACCTGTTCGTTGATGGCGTAGTCAGTGGTCCTGGGGTTACGTCCATACTGAACTTTTTCGACCTTATATCCTTCGAGTCCTGGCAGCAGTCCGGCCGCCAGTCGGCGCGTAAACTGAAAGGCTGCTTCGGCGATGCGATTACGAACCGGCGAATAGAGAAGTGGCTTGACGTCGATATCAGGCGTAATGCCACCACCACCATAGAAGACGCGACCGGCGGCGGTCTTCACGGCGGGACCGCTGGGTGGATGGGGGCTGGGCGAAGTCTCAGTCACCGGAGAAGCTGAACCTTTAGGCGATGGAGAACCGGCAGGCGCGGGCTTTTTCTCATCCTCGTCATGCCTGGTGTAATAGTCGTAGAGGGAGCCATTCGAGTAATCGCGCTGCAACGACCGGCCATATGGCGTGTAGTAACGCGCCGTGGTTAACGTCAGTCCGGTGTTGAAGGGCAGCTGAAATACCTTTTGCACCAGCCCCTTGCCGAA
>DATKIS010000968.1:0-4932 GCA_035543975.1 Pyrinomonadaceae bacterium | reverse complement strand
GTTGTAGGCCGCAGTGGTCGAATTAAGTTGCTGCTGTCTCAACTGCGCTATCTTCAGTGGACTTCATGAACCGCCGTATACGGAACCGTACGTACGGTGGTGTGGGAGGACGGCGGCGGTGACACCGCCTCCTACCCGATTCTGCGCCCGTCAGGGCGCTCTAACTAGGGAGTGAAAGTCTCCTACGAACCCGCCAGGCGGAATGTTACCTGGACGGCAAGGGTGTCCATCGCGAGGTGGGATCTGAACGAAGCCGCAAGGAAAGCGCTGGTCTGACGAACAGAAACCGCATATGAGGCGTGCAAGCTGGATGAGGAGGCGCATATCTTCAAAAGTCCAATACCTGTAGGGAAAGCTTCGGCGTAGATGCGGGCATAAGCGTGAAGGTTAGAGCGCATTACCCGGGTGCAGTAGGGCGACCGTGGGAGCGAAGGTTTTCTTGGTTACTCGTTGACGTGGCATCCGGAGGCGCGACTTAGAGTGGCGGCCAGTTCGGTGCAACGGCAGAAAGAGAAACTGTGGGAAATCTTAGCCGCGGGAGAGGACGAAGCCTTAGCGGGTTAATCGAAGCAGACCTGACACTGTTGCTGCGTGGCAGGATGAACTACTTCCGGCTGGCGAGGTGAAGGGAATCTTAGACGAACTGGATAGCTGGATACGACGCAAACTGCGTTGTCTCATCTGGCGGCCATGGAAGCGACCTTATGCTCGCGACAATATCTGTCAATCGTTGCGTCGAGTCTGAAGGGAAGGTTCCTGAGGAGTGATCCCTGAAGGATGATAGCGTGAACGCTGTCGCTTCCCGCCTGAAGGTCAAAGACAACCAAACACCCGGAAAGCAGACTCAGGGATTCTTGGATCAAGAGCGGTTTGGGCCAGGAGTCATGAGGCTCGCTCAGCTTCCTGTAGCTAATCTGGGAGCGCGGTGTACTCAATGGATCATCACGTTCACCGAAGCCTAAGCACGGTTTGATCCGCGAAGGTTTCCTTCTATTTCGGCGGGTTCTCGCGATATTGTTTGATCAGTTTCCTGATGTTTTCTGCGTTCGGATGATCCGGAGTAATGGTGAGATAAAGCTCAAGTTCCGTAGCGGCATCGTTGTAACGTTTAAGGTTGTGTGCGTAGAGCAACGCCAGGTTCCAATGAACGTCGGGCGATTGCCCCTTAAAGAGCTTATCTGCCTGCCTTAATGACTTTTCTGCTTCTTCATATCTCTTTGCTTGACGCAGAGAAAGACCATAAAAAAGCTGGGCGTCGGCTGATTGCGAGTTAAGTGAAACAGCTTTTTGGGCTGCTTCAACCGCAGCTGCAGCATGTTTTAGTACGAAATTCGCGTAACTCAATCCATACCAACCATTAAAACTGCGAGAATTAACTGCGACTGCTTTAGTGAAGACTTCCCGAGCATTCTCGAACTTTTCCTGACCTATATATATTAGTCCCAATTTTTCTAATGCCGAATAGTAAGTGGGAAACACCTTGAGCGCGCTTTCGAGTCTGTCGGTGGCTGCCTGTGTTCTATTTGCTTGGAGGTCAGAAACAGCTCCTTCAAATAAGAATTTCGCTTCGTCAGGGACGTCCTGAACGAATATCGCGCCGGCGCCGACACTCGCATTTTCTTTCCTAAACCTCAGATGAATATCTTTTTGGACGTTATCGGTAAGTTGTCTGCCAAAGGCACCAATACCGGCTATCTCTATGTCCTGAGTCTGCTCTTCGAAATCCGTACCCACAGACAAAACTCTAATTATGAACCTTCCTGATGAAAGATTACTGAAGAAGAAACGACCGGAACCGTCAGTCCTGGTTCGCTGGAGGACGCTATTGACCTCATTCATTAGCTCGACGCGAATATCAGGGACAGGCCTGCGGTAGGGATCGAAAACAAACCCGGATGCCGTGCTCCTGGGGGTGGATTGAGCTTGCACCTGAATAACGAAGAGCGGAACGAGAAGCGCGCCAATCAGTGCGGCATACAGGGAGTTCTTTTTCATGGGTACCTCCTAATTCTCGGTGCACCAATTACACAAAATAGTTGTGTCTTAGTCAAGAAAAACCCAACAAAACGTTAGGTTTTTCGCGTGACCTAATAAGAAATTCTCTGCTTCCGGGGCTCTATAACTCGATTAGATGGCCTAACTTTGTCTTCTTGGTCGAAAGATACTTTTGGGCAAATTCATGTGAGTCAACTTGCATCGAAACCCGTTCCACGATTCTTAATCCGGCCTCTTCCAGGGCGCGCAGTTTGAGCGGATTATTTGAGATCACCCTCACTTGGCAAAGCCCTAAATCGAACAGAATCTCGGCGCATTGCCGATAGTCGCGGAGGTCAACAGCGAGTCCCAACCGCTCATTTGCCTCTACGGTGTCCGCTCCCTGGTCCTGAAGAGCGTAGGCGCGAATCTTATTTAAGATGCCGATCCCGCGGCCTTCCTGCTGCTGATAGACAATGGCGCCCCGGCCTTCCTGTTCGATCATCAGCATCGTTTGGTGGAGCTGAGCTCCACAGTCACACTTGGTTGATCCAAAAACGTCCCCGGTAAGGCACTGCGAATGGATCCGCGCCAGGGTGGGTTTGTCCCGTCGCATCTCCCCTTTGAAGAGCGCGACAAATTCTTCGGCGCTAACCAGAGAACGGTAGCCCGCGATTTTGAATTCTCCCCACTCTGTGGGTAGGCTCGCAACGGCCACGCGCTCCACCGATAAAGCTTCCTCCGAACCTGGACACGAAGCAGGAGTAATCGCTTGCTCTTTCAAACTCTCTCACCTTCCTTCAGGGACAACACCTGGCTAACCCAGCCAGCCTATTTCGTTAAGTGATTTTATAGCACTAAGTCTGCAAGTGCTACCGGAGGACTATCGAACGAGATCCTCACAGCTGGTCCCTCCTCGGTTAATACGCATTGCTAGGGTCCCACTAGCACTGTAAGATACGCGACACTGACCTTGTTGCAGGTGTGCTGAGGTTCTTGCGAGGAGGCAATTGGGGATTCTTGCCCTAAGCCAGATCGAATGTCCATCCCAGATAATAACGAAGACGAATCTGGTGGCAAGACCCAGATGCGTCAAAGCACGCTGGACATCAGGTCCAATCAGAGAGAGCGACGGCCCGCCCTGGTTTCCCTTCGAGGAGAGTTGATGGCAGTTCCGATCCCTCTTGAGCGAGACGAGGTAGTTATCGGTCGCGCCCTTGAGGCTGATGTTCGGCTTAACGATTTTCGGGCCTCACGCCTCCACGCGCGCATTACCAGTGAACCTGTTTTGGGTGCGGGCGAAGGCACCTACCGAATAGTCGATTTGGGATCCACCAATGGCACTATGGTGAATGGGGAATTGATCACTGAAGCGGTTTTGCACGACGGCGACAAGATAATAATTGGCGATCATCTTTTCCGGTTCGAGATGCTGGATGAGATCGACCGTGAGTTTCAACAACAGATTCATCGACTTCTGGCACACGACGAACTCACCGGCTTGCTCACAAGTAAGTCTTTCTTTTCAGAACTGCGGCGGGAGTCCGCACGTGCCCAGGAGGAGTCGCGTCCGTTCTGCGTGTTGATGATGGATCTGGATCACTTCAAGGAAGTGAATGACACTTATGGTCACTTAGTTGGCAGTAAGACTCTCGAAGAAACTGGTCGCGTCATCAAAGGGGCTTTGAGGGCGGGTGACGTGGCCTCCCGCTTTGGAGGAGAAGAATTCGCAGCTTTTTTGCTTGATGCCAGTTATAGCCAAGGCTTGGTTGCGGCCGAACGAGTTCGAATGGCCCTCGCGCGACATGAGTTCGCGGCGAGCCGGGTGGACTCACCGAATACCCAGGCGACGCATCGCATTACCATCAGCATTGGTGTAGCCGCTTTTCCGGAAGATGCCACGGATCCAATTCAGCTAGTAGAACTTGCTGATTCCGCTCTGTATCGGGCTAAGCGAAGCGGTCGCAATCGTGTCTGCACCTACCAGCCCTCTATCGCCGGAATCCAAAGCGCCCTGCCTCCCAGGCGTGCATTTAGACTCTAATTTTGGCTATGTTTCGTCTCAGCCCCACTTCTTTCTGAAACACTAAGCCCTGTTCGGCGTGTACTCAACGGGATCCCAACGGGGCTTTCCAGCCGGTTGCACCTTAATAATTGACGCGTGTATGCTTCTCTAGCTCCTTTTTTAGTGAGTTTTGCATTTGTGACTGGAAATAGCTGATGGCAACAAAACTGAACTTAGCAAGGCGGCCCTTCAATAACCGATCACTACCTTGGGTGGTCACGGCCTTCGTCATGCTCATATCGCTCGGCTCCCTCGTTCTGATTGTGCGAGCTAACAATCGGGCCCGGAAAGAGTATGATGTCCTGCAGAATGAGGTTAACGCTTTGAGTCAACAGGAGCAGGCATTGCGTAAACAAGCTGAGGTCGTAAAAAACTCCTTGACTCCGGAGCAACGGCAAACACTGGAAGCTGCTCACACTTTAGTAGATCGGAAGCACTTTTCCTGGTCGCGCTTGTTTGCAGATTTAGAATCTGCTTTGCCGGGCAGCGTGCGTGTCAAACGTATTGGAGTGCGCGGCGTCGCCATCAGAAACGACCAAACTCTCGCCGAGTTGGAGTTGACCGTGGTAGCAAAGAGTCCGGCGGCAGTTACCGATATGATGGCTGAAATGGATCGGGCCGGCATTTTTCAACCGGAGCTGCGGTCCCAGAATTTGCAACGAGGCAGAGGCGAAAGCGGTGCCGAGTACGAGTTGTATGTCGTATATCGTTCGCGGGCGGGTGCTCCGGTGGCAAGCTCGCCATTGGCTTCGGCGAAGCCAAACGATTTCAGGGGAGGTAGTCAATGAGCGACCCACAACCCTCCAACCGGGGCAGTGCCCACCGAGAAGTGATCAGAACGCGACTCAACCGGTTCAGGATATCTCGTCAAAATGGAATTCTCGGTGCCCCCG
>DATKIS010000967.1:0-7533 GCA_035543975.1 Pyrinomonadaceae bacterium | reverse complement strand
GTTGTAGGCCGCAGTGGTCGAATTAAGTTGCTGCTGTCTCAACTGCGCTATCTTCAGTGGACTTCATGAACCGCCGTATACGGAACCGTACGTACGGTGGTGTGGGAGGACGGCGGCGGTGACACCGCCTCCTACCCGATTGTGCGTTCCTGGTTTCGTGAGCCTTCGTGTAATTTCGTGGGATCGCGCTCTTGACCACATTCGACTGTGGTGAGAGATTAGGAGTCTGCAAACATTCAAGGAGAGGCAATCGTTGGCTTTCCATAATTCTCCCGTGTTCTACGATCCCGCTGGACGTCGCCGGCGGCGAGTCCGGCGCACCTGGATCACCCCGCCGGTGCTGATAACAGTTCTGCTCGCAATCTTGACGGTCATACCTGGCGCGGTTGGCGGGTGGCATTGAGAATTGCTCCCGGAAGCAGGGCGATTTCCGGGTAATCCGCTGGCGGAGACCAGGACTAGCTCGACCGCAAAGCTACGGCTGAAGCCCAGCACCTTGAAAACGGGAAAAGATTAAATGTCGAACAAGCGGGATGGAATGCTCATTTACGCGGTCCTTCTGGTCGCGGCGTTTTCCTTTCGGGTGACGGTGGCCCGGGTGTTGGCGAATGACGCGCCCGAGGACGGCAGAGTCTATTCCCAGCTCGCGCGCAACCTGCTCGATCAGCATGTGTATTCACATGAGAGCGAACCGCCCTATGTCCCTTCCCTGATCCGCCTGCCCGGTTATCCACTCTTCATCGCTGGTGTTTATGCCGTCTTCGGACATGGGGACGACAGGGGTGTGCGCATTGTCCAGGCTTTGCTCGACACCGCCACCTGCGCGTTGATTGCCCTGATTGCGTTCCTCTGGGAACCCGACCAGAAACTGAAACGTCGTACCTCAATAGCCGCGCTAGCCCTGGCCGCTGTGTGCCCGTTTACCACGATTTACGTTGCTACGATTCTCACCGAGACTCCGACCACTTTTCTGGCCGTGGCAATGTGTCTTACTGCAACCCTCGGGTTTAAGGCCACTAAACAGAGAGCTTCCCTGCTGCTTTGGATAGCAACCGGGCTTCTGGCCGGCATCGCGGTCCTGTTCCGACCTGACAGCGGACTTTTCGCCTTGGCTATTGGCGTCACGCTCGTGGTGACGATGTTGCTCCGCCCGAGCGACGTGAAGCTGACTCGGAAGGGAGACGAGATGCTTTACCGGTTTTCTCGGGCGTCATATCTGGGAGCAGTGTTCTCCTTGGCATTCTGCCTCATGCTAGTGCCCTGGACGGTTCGTAACTTTCAAGTGTTCCGAGTCTTTCAACCGCTCGCTCCAGCCCACGCGGAGATGCCTGGGGAGTTTGTGCCCCGCGGTTATCTCTCCTGGCTGCGCACCTGGCTCGACGACGGCAGATATCTTGGGCCGGTGCTGTGGACCTTGGACGCAGCCCCACTAAAGCTGGACGCATTTCCCGACCGGGCCTTTGATTCAGCAGAAGAGAAGCTGCGCGTTGCTGCCTTGTTGGAGCGGTATAATCACCCGCCTGAGCAACTCGATCCTTTTGCCCCGGACTCAGAGCCCGTCACGGACGCCAACCCGGCGGGCGAACCAACTCAGCACCCGGATGAATCCGCTAGAGCCGGGGACAAGCCGTCCCCGGACCAGGAAAGCGCCGAACCTGACGAGACTGAAAACGGTGAGGCTGATTCCACAGATGAAGAGGCAACTGCCGAGCAAGAGACGGATCAGGCGGTTGAGATGACGCCGGAGATCGACGCCGGCTTTGCTCAGCTCGCTCAGGAGCGAATTGCTCGTCACCCGATCCGTTATTACTTCCTGTTGCCGGCCCGGCGCGCCGTGTCTCTTTGGGTTGATACGCACTCGCAATACTATCCCTTTGAAGGCGAGCTGCTCCCGTTCTCTCACCTCGATCCAAAAACCCATCAACAATTCTGGCTGCCACTCTTCACCCTGCTGACGCTGGTTTACACTGGGCTGGGAATTGCGGGCGGGTGGATCTTATGGAAACGTGGGCAGCTCGAGGTGCGGAAGTGGGTGCTCCTGGCCGGGTTGATGATCTTTCTGAGGATTGGGTTCTTCGGGACGCTGGAGAATCCGGAACCGCGCTACGTGGTGGAGGTGTTTCCGTTTCTGGCCATTCTGGGAGGGATCGCGCTCACCCGAATCAGTGACTTGATTCGGGCCAGGCATTTTCGCTTTGGCGGTTGAGTTGCGATCCTGCGGACGCCCCAGTCCAGTGGTCTGCTCTTGGTATCCCGTGACTCAACCGGCTGCATTCAGGAATTACTCGTCAATAGCAACCTGCATACTCCGTGAAGCCTGTTTCCTCCCAGGTTTGTCCACCGTCATACGAGACGTACCATACCCAGTAATACGGAGTGCAGGAATAGTAATTGATGGGTTTTCCGCCGGGTGTTGGCGTCGGCGCTGGATTCGGCGTGCACTCGCAAGTGTAAATATTCCAGGTGGAATCGGGACCACACTGGACGCCTTGCGCAATACACACACAGCAATTATCTCCATTATTGACACTCTTGGCAGGATCACAACCGTTGTTTTGAGGAAACCGATGGAAATCAGCGTATTGACCCGTAAATATGCACAAGAGGCAATCCCAAAAATGGCCGATTCCCGGATATTAGGTACAGAAGCAGTCTGGATTGGGTCGTGTGTCCGGGTCGCAATCCGCGGGGGTTGGTGAAGGTGACGGACTCGGCGATGGACTCGGGGTTGGCGGCGGAGTGGCGCAGGGAATTAGAAAGAATTCCGGACAGAAGATCCCGCCAGGGCATGGCTTATCAATGCGATAGTCGGTCGAACAACTTCCGGAAGGATCCGACGATCCAACAATGTGAAAGGTACTGGCCGCGACATCACACACACATGAATAAGTAGTGGGCTTAGCAAACATGCAGTTTGTGCCCGGACAATTGATATCCGGGAGGCTTGTTGTTTCAGGTTCTCGATATTTAGTTTCGTCCAATGAAAACTTCACCGGCACGAAGGCGCCGGTGTTGGTAAGAGCGACCGTTGTTGCAAAGCAGGAAACGTAATACGTGCGTCTCCGTAGAACCTATGCGCAGTTTGTTTTGGGCCTTCGCGGCAGGGTGCATTCGCAGATTGCTTCCTGTTGTAGGGGAAAGGCGTACCATCTCTACTGGTAAAACCCGAACCATCTCCAAAACTTAAATGGACAAAGTTGATCTCCACTCTTTTAGGGTCAGGCCAATTTCGCCGAGCTTTGTGCTCTCGCCATGCTTGTTGATCTTGCTCAGGAATGTGAAAGGTAAAAGTCTCTCGAGGTTGAATTGGCACATCCGTGGCGATAGGTCGAGTGTCAAACTCAATGAAATCAACTCTTCCGTACCGTAACGAAACTCCGACCTTAAACCCACTCTCAGATAAGATCTCCGGGTATACCAGAACGAGTTCCAGACGGTAGATCGGTTTGCCGGATGTGTTAGTCACTTCTAGCTCGAAATCGCGAGGCCAATTCTCATTCTTAAGGTCCTTAAAAGCTTTTTCTTTCTCGCTCTTCAACTTTACCTTGATCGGCAAGTGTTTGGGTGTTTTGTCTTCGAGTTCTCGTTCCTCCTTTTTCTCCTCCTGAAGATTCTTTTTGAAGGCAGCCAGCTCCCTGGCAGTCGGTTTTAACTTAAGCTGGCCGTTACGACGCAGCACCTTTATTCGTTTCTCTTCTGCGGGAAAGCTTGCCTCAGTTTTGCTATAGCGAGTCGCCAGAATGACGAATGCCGATGCGATGAAGAATGTGAGAAGGGTCAGACTGAGAATTCTACGTGTCATTGGTACGTCCGTGAGAGTTTGAGAGGGTTAGATCATTCATGCACCTGCGAAAAACGATAGAGCGAATGCGTTCATCAGTGTGGGTGGATAGCGCATTCGGGTTATGTAGGGCGCCCCTTATAGCATCAGGGTCGCGGAGGACGGAATAAGATCCTGGCTAGGTCGCAAGCCGCAGTCGGAAGTCTTTGATTCCGGCACTATTCACCCTCCACGTTAATCTAATTTCCAATTATCGCGTCACTTGGATAGAGGAATAGAGTCAACACGATCCACGAAAGGACACGAAAGCCATTTGGTGTGGTTTAGTGTGGTTTAGTGGATCGTCCTGACTTTAGTCCGGAGAGGAAGAAGCAGCCGGGCTAGTTTGTTCCGACGGAAGAACTCGGTTTTGGTCGGGTCGGTCCGGTGAAGTGTGCAGATGAATTGCCTTCCAATCTTTCCCCACTTTCTTGAACACCAGCGTCATTCTGCCGGTCGCAGTCTCAGGCTCGCCCTTGTAGGTTTGCGACTGCGTCCATAAACAACTCACCACCGCGCCAGTGGTTCCGAGCATGCTGATTGAGAGGTCGCGAACTTCGAGCTTGACGTCCTTCATCTCCTTGTAAGAGCTCTCGCGATTCGCCCGCATCTGTTCCCAGCCTTTGGTTACCGAGCCATTGTTATTGAAGAGTATTAGCCGGGAGGAATTCCAATAGACACCCGAAACAGCTTTCACATCAGCGTGGCGAATACCGTTGAGCAACGCGTTGAACGCCCCAGCCACCGTTTGAGAACTGGAGGAAGGCTCGGTCGCCGCAACCTTGGGTTTGACGGTAGTGCTGCGAGCTCTCGGTTGGGTTGTTGCCGGGGGCTGTTCATCCGTGCTCTTCTGCGAGTCGGTAGAGGGCTTGGTGGTGGTGGTTGTCTTACGAGGCCGCACGGTCTGAGACGTGTTGGAGTTTTGGGCCAACGCCGCGACAGTTGATATTGAGAAAATAAAAATGATTCCGAGCATTGTTCTTGTCCGCATAAATTAGTTCCTCTCAAATCAGTCTAAGACCGTCTCCAGATTTCCAATTTGCGATTGCCGATTGCCAATTGGCTCGATCGGCAGACGCCAATCGGCAATCGTCTCGCCCACCCGCTACCGCGAGGTGGTACTGACCTCAGGTCACCGCAAGGCCCTTCGGCAAGTCAGAACACGCGAACTCAAAATCGCGACCACACCACTATCCGTCTCCCAACGCCCCCATCACATCGACCAGGGTACACCGCTACGAAGTCGGTCCACCGAACGCCTCTGTCCGAGGAGGTCGAAGATTTCAAACATTGAAGGACCAACTGCCTGGCCGGTCAGCATAGTTCGCGAACCGTTGATTAGCATCCCCGCCTTGACGCCCTTTTGTTCGGCAAACGTTCGCAGCGCGGCTTCGGCGGTCTCAACATTGAATGGCTCTAACTCTTCAATGTGATTTGCCATGGCCGGCAGAAGTTCTTTCAAGGCTGGGTCTTTTCGGAGATTCTTATTGAGGGCGGCTTCGTCAAAATCGAAGTCGTCAGAGAAATAAGCTCGACCCTGACCTGAGAAGTCCTTGAGGGTGTGATACCGCTGCCGAATCAGATCGAGGATTTTCACGAACCACTCGCGATCGTCATCGTCGTATTCCTCACGCCAGAGCTTGTTAGCCCGCAGTTCCGCCTTAACCAGGGGAAACAACCCCTCAATCGGCATGTTGCGAATGTATTCGGCGTTAACCCAAAGCGCCTTTTCATCCGTCCAGTGTCGTGGGTCGTGCTCCTGGAAATTGAAAACGGCAGGCGAGCGGTGAATGTGGTCCAGGGAAAACTCCTGGACCAACTCCTCAACGGAAAGAATCTCTTTCCCCGCGGCCGGCGCCCATCCCAGCAACGCCAGGAAATTACGAAAAGCCGCCGGTACAAATCCCCGGTCTCGATACGTCGTCAAAGAAACCACTTCACCATGTTTACGCTTGGAGAGTTTTCCTTTGTTCGGCGCCAGGATCAACGGTAGATGCGCGAAATGTGGAACTGGTGACCCGAGTGCCTGGTAAAGCAGAATTTGTTTGTGGGTATTGGTCAGGTGGTCCTGCCCGCGAATCACGTGCGTGATGCCCATCTCGATGTCGTCGATCACTACCGAGAGGTTATAGAGCGGATGGCTGTCGGAGCGCAGGATCACCAGATCTTCAATTTCGGCATAGTCCCGTTCCTGGCATCCATAGACCGTGTCGTCGAAATGCGTTTTTCCTTCGCGCGGGATCTTCAGTCGCACCGCGAAAAGTTCGCCCGCAGCAGCCCTCTGGTCAGATTCTGCTTTTGATAAATCGCGGTAGGGGTTGGCACGGGGGTCGACGCCTTCGTCCGAGTAGGCCCGGGCGCGGTCCGCTACCTCCTGCTTTACAGTCGCGTCGTCGCGTTCGGCCTTCGGAGTGAAATCTCGGTAGGCTTTGCCTTCTTCGATCAGCTTGTAGGCGGCGGCTCGGTGCTTATCGGCATTAGCTGACTGAAAAACAATCTCCTCGTCGTAGGTCAATCCCAACCACTCGAGGCCCTCGATGATCGAACGCGTGGATTCGTCAGTGGATCGCTGCAGGTCAGTGTCTTCAATGCGGAGCAGAAACTTTCCGCCCGTCTGCTTCGCGAAGAGCCAGTTAAAGAGTGCGGAACGCGCAGCGCCAATGTGTAGGTAGCCGGTTGGAGACGGGGCGAATCGGACGCGAACAGTCATAGTTGTAATGATAAACGCGGAACGCTGAATGACGAACTGAAGACAGTGGCTCTAGTTCATCGTTCAGAGTTCCGCGTTCATTGTTTCAAAATATGGCGGAGATGACAGGATTCGAACCTGTGAAGGGCTTTTGACCCTTAACGGTTTAGCAAACCGCCGCCTTCAGCCACTCGGCCACATCTCCATCTGCCTGCACGGGGCGAAAAACATTCTAATCGGCGGCGGAGGATTGTCAAGGTAAGGGGGTGGGTAGCGTCCTAATCTGCTGAATTCCTTGCGCACCTTTACGGTAAAAAAGCCTGAAAGCAATGAACCGCGAAGAGCCCCAAGCACCGCAAGATCACGCAAAGGATTTCCGAACATGAGGACACTGCTCACCAGGTTAGAATCTTCCGTCTGTTAGCTTAACTAGCCCGACCGGATAAGAATTTGACAAGGCAACAGGGGAGTCCTATTCTGGCTGTGCTGGGCCAAATTGGGTCGAGCTTCCCAATACCTTCACACCTCGACGCTGGCGCTCGTTGCGAATGATGCTTCAGGAGAACCCTCCATTACCGGAATCAAACACTGCAACTCGCGGAGTTGAAAGCAGCGACGGCATTCGTGTCTTGCTGGCTGAGGACGACCGAGCGCTCCGCCGCTTTTTGGAAGTTATTCTCGAGCGGGCAGGCTATAAAGTGATTCCGGTGGCTGACGGCCTCGAGGCAATGAAAGTTGCGCTATCAATGCCTATTGATATTGTGGTGACGGACGCTATGATGCCCAATTTGAGCGGTCACGAATTTTGCCGTTTTCTTAGAAACAGCCAGACCCTCTCGCATCTTCCCGTCATCCTGCTCAGCGCCCTCGAACAGAAGGAAGGGAATCAGAACACCGACCAGGTGGACGCCTTTCTCTCCAAACCGGTGTCGGCGGAGAGTTTGGTGGAGTGCATTGAGAGGTTGCTGGCGCGAAAGAGTGGTGAGCGAATGCACAACTAATCTCGATCCCCCGCTCCGGAACA
>DATKIS010000966.1:0-5356 GCA_035543975.1 Pyrinomonadaceae bacterium | reverse complement strand
CCAGCTTCTCTGCCAGGGCCAGATTGTCTTTGCTCTTAATGCCGCGGCCGACGGCCACAATGATGTCGGCCTTGCTCAAGTCCACAGCTTGTTTCACTTCCTGGAACGGAGCTTCCGGCGTCATCCGGATCTCACCGACTTCAACCGCCATCTCTGCTATCGCAGCGCCGCTGCCCTTCGCCGCTTGATCAGGTCGATAGGCTCCCGATTGGAACGTGGCGAAGACCGGTGCCGCCCCGTCAGAAACCACATCCGCGTCGAGCTTGCCGAGGAATATCCGTCGCGTGAACGTTATGGCCTCACCTGAAACCTGCGCGCGTATGCAGTCGCTGATCAGCGACTTTCCAAAACGCGCTGCCAGCTTGGGAGCAAAGTCGCGCACGAGGTAAGTGTGGGGCAGGATAACGAGTTGCGGATCTAGTTGCCGCACGACACTCTCCATGCCCTCGCTGTATCCATCGGGCGTGTAATCAGCAAGCTTCGTGTTGGTTGCCTTGATGACCTTGGCCAGATCGAAAGCCGCAATCTCCTGCGCCAACTCGTTTACTTCAGAGCCGAGAATCACCGCTGTAATCGGCTGCTGTAACAAAGCAGCGAGGCCTTGCGTGCCGGCGATTGCCTCGAGCGACGTTCTGTTGAGGACACCGTTGCGGTGCTCTATGAAAACTAGAATTCCGTTTGCCATTCAGCTAATCCTATTGCGATCAAGGTTGTTCTTCTTTTTGACACGAACGAATACTAAAGACCACGGCCCTCGCCACTTTGTCTGCTACCGCTCCATTCTGAAAATAGACACCGTAGCCGGATTTAGCGGATGTAGACGTATCCTCACTTCCGTCCTGATAGGTTGACTTCATCCGCGACCTGATAGAGTTCTCTAATTTCAAGGTGGTGAAGGAGACAACGTGAAGAGACCCACCAACCTTGTCCATCCGCACCGAAGATCGACTAAGCCTGGACAATGGAATAGTCAGATCCTGGACGGTTTTTGAGAGTCGCATTTGGCCTTCGAAGGACTCATGAGTTTCACGCCAGAATAAAGAACACCCCTCGAATTTGAAGCTTTCATATTTGTACGAATCATACCTTGCCGGGCGCTTGGCGGTTTCAGCCGAGTTTCCCTCAATGACGGCGCCGAGCCATTTGATCGTGTCATCCAGGGTCTTACCTGGAGACTTAGTTTGCCGCGCCGGCTGTGGGATTGGTCGCTCAAACCACGCTTCAGCGGAAGCTATTAACGTCCCTAGAGAGACGGCGCAAATAATGCTCGGCGAAAGAATCAGCCAAAATTTCGAAGTCCGCATTGCTACTCTTTGGTCTGAACAAGAACCTAGATGACACGGGCTTCCGTATGAAGCTTCTGCGCCAACTCAACCGCACCAGCTTTCGCATCGCCATTTCCAAGGAGTTGAGTTTGCTTCGTCTTCTGCGGCAAATAGACTTTCTCGATGCGCTGGTGCGACGGCCGATCAACAATCTCGGCCGCGGGCGTCACTTCCTTTATTTCCTTTTTCTTCGCCGCCATGATGCCTTTCAGGGTCGCATAGCGAATCTGGCTGATGCCTGACTGGATAGTAAGCAAAGCCGGTGTCTGCATTGTGTACCACTGATACCAGCCGCTCTCCAGTTCGCGCTTGACGCGGAGTTGCTCCGCCGATGCATCCACCTCAATGACGATCGTCGCATGAGGCAATCCTAAAAGCTCTGCCAGGATGACTCCGGTTTGTCCATAGCCGTAATCATCTGACTGTAAGCCGGTGAAAACCAGGTCGGGCTTTTCATCACGAATCGCCTCAGCCAGCGCGCTGGCCCCGGCATACGGCGACAGCGAACCGAGATTGTCGCCGACCACATGAATGGCTCGATCGGCGCCACGAGCGAGGGCGTCTTTGATGACACTCTTCACCCGTTGCGGACCCATCGAACAAACCACTACTTCGCCGCCCAGTTTCTCTCGTACTCGGAGCGCCTCTTCGAGGGCATAACCATCTGACTCACTGACCTCGAAGGACAAATCGCCCTCTTCGATCCACGTACCCTCTTTATTGATCCGCAAGATCGCATCCTTGTTCGCGACCTGCTTCATCATTACGATAATTTTCATATGGAGTAATCAGCAATCAGTAATTAGCAGTCAGCAATAAGCAGTCAGTGGTTCGTGGTCAGTCGTTAGGGTCAGCTGAGAAGCCGGCAAATAGAGCTGAGCAAATGACAATCACCGGTGTAGCCTATCGGGATAGTTTCACAAAATCCGGCTGGTTGCTGACTGCTGATTGCTGACTACTCTTCCCTATTCCTCGTAGCGCTTGAACAATAACGCAGCGTTTGTCCCCCCAAACCCGAAACTATTCGACAATGCGTATTCCACTTCCGCCTGGCGCGGCGCATTGGGAATATAGTCAAGGTCGCAGTCCGGATCAGGATTGACGTAGTTAATCGTCGGCGGAAGCATTTTGCGATACAGGCTAAGCACGGAGAACACTCCTTCGATTCCGCCGGCCGCGCCGAGCAGGTGACCCGTTATCGACTTTGTCGAACTCACCGCCAACTTGTAGGCGTGGTCGCCAAACGTTTTCTTGATCGCGAGCGTCTCAAACTTGTCGTTATATGGCGTGGACGTTCCATGGGCGTTGATGTATCCGACTTGCTCCGGCTGAATGGCTGCGTCGCGCAGGGTCTTACGCATTACCCGAATTGCGCCCGAACCGGTTTCGTCCGGCATCGTCAGGTGAAATGCGTCTGCGGTCATCCCGTAGCCCACGAGTTCGGCGTATATCCTGGCGCCTCGCTTCTTCGCGAACTCAAGTTCTTCCAGGATGACAATGCCCGCACCTTCGCCAATCACGAACCCGTCCCGGTCTCGTTCAAACGGTCGCGATGCGTGCAGCGGATCATCGTTGCGCGTAGAGAGCGCGCGCATGGAGGCGAACCCGGCCACACTCATCGGCGTAATCGCAGACTCGGCCCCACCGCAAATCATTACGTCAGCGTCACCGCGTTGAATAATCCTGAAGCTGTCTCCGATGGCATGGGCGCCTGCCGAACAGGCCGTAGCGGTCGCCGAATTTGGCCCCTTGGCGCCGTAGCGAATTGAAACCTGCCCGGCAGCCAGGTTAACAATGGCCGAAACGATGAAGAATGGAGAAACGCGATCCGGACCCTCATTCAGGAGTTTGGAGTGTTCGCGTTCGATGGCCCAAAAGTCGCCGATGCCACTACTGATGTAGGTGCCGGCATTCTCTGCCATCTCATCGGGAAACTTCCCTGCCTCAGTCAACACAAAACCCGCGTCCGCCATCGCCTCAGTGGCGGCGGCGATCGCGTAATGAATAAAGGCGCCCATCTTGCGCGCCTCTTTCTTTGCGATGAACTTGAGCGGATCGAAATCTTTAACTTCAGCGGCAATCTTGACGGAGAATTTCTCAGTGTCAAACTTCTGGATGTAACCCACGCCGCTCTGACCGCTCATGAGCGCGGACCACGTGGCTTCCACTGAATTGCCAACCGGTGTTATCAGACCCAGGCCTGTAACGACCACACGTCGTGCCAAATCAACCCTCCCTGGAAAAGCGGAATCAGTAGCAGCGATAAGTGATGGGTACCACAGCAAACGTGCTACCCATCACTCATCACGAATTACTTCTCACTATTTCTTGTGCTGGTCGATGTAGTTATAAGCATCGCGTACGCTTTGGATCTTTTCGGCATCCTCATCCGGAATCTCAATGCCGAACTCCTCTTCGAAGCGCATTACCAGCTCGACGGTGTCCAGCGAGTCGGCGCCCAGGTCGTCGATGAAACGGGCGTTGGGCGTAACTTCATTTTCGTCAACGCCTAATTCGTCGACAATAATCTGCTTGACCTTATTCTCGATCTCTTGATCGGGCATTTCGTTTTGCTCCTCTGTGATGAAATATCTCTGACTACCTAAGAAAGACCAAGGCCCGCGCTCGCGCTCTGCAAACTAGCCGCGTCCTCGACATTAAAACACTTTACTTCCCTGCTTATCTGGCGCATCAGGCCAGTCAACACTTTCCCCGGTCCGATTTCCACGAAGGTATCAACACCTTCCTTGATCAACAACTCCACCGACTCTAACCACCTCACTGGAGATGAGACTTGCCACACCAGCGCATCCCGAGCGTCCGTGCCTTCTTCTATCACAGACGCATCGACATTCGTTACCAGTCCCACCTGCAAATCAGCAAACTCGGTTGCGGCGAGATCCACCGCTAGTCGCTCCTGCGCCGGTGTCATCAGAGCACAGTGGAATGGAGCGCTCACATTCAACTTCAAAACGCGCTTGGCTCCGCGGCTCTTGAGTAACTCCCCGGCTCGATCTACGGCCTCGGTGTTTCCGGCAATCACTACCTGCGAACCAGAATTAATATTCGCCGGGGCGCAAACCTGACCCTGACGCGCCTCCTCGCAGGCAGTCTCGATATCCTTGAGCGGCACTCCAATCACCGCCGCCATGGCGCCAGTGCCGAGCGGAACCGCCTCCTGCATATAACGACCACGCGCACGCACAGTTCGAATTGCATCACTCAATGACAGCGAACGCGCCGCAAACAAACCCGAATATTCGCCCAAACTATGTCCGGCTACAAAATCAGGCTTCGGGAAACCCTGCGACTCCATTGTCGCGAGGACCGCAGCCGAGACCGCCAATATCGATGGCTGGGTGTTCTCGGTCAGTTGCAGATCTTCGGCCGAACCTTCAAAACAAAGTTCTGAGATCGAGAACTGAAGCGCCTCGTTAGCTTCTTCAAAGACCTGTTGAGCTCTGGGAAAGTTTTCCGCGAGGTCTTTTCCCATCCCCGGATACTGAGAGCCCTGCCCGGGGAAAATGTAAGCCAAAGTCATAGTCGGTAAATGGTAAATCGTAAATGGTAAATGGTAAATCGGCCCGAAATATCCGACCGTTCAAATGTTCGACCTCGCCTGAGCTCAAACTACCATTTACTATTTACCATTCACTATTTACCCCTCGTTACCATCGCATCAACACTGCGCCCCAGGTAACCCCACCCCCAAAAGAAGCCATTAACACCAGATCGCCCTCGCTGATTCGGCCCTGCTCGACACACTCATCCAAGCCAATCGGGATAGATGCGGATGAAGTATTGCCGTGCTGGGATATCCCTGAGTAAACGCGCTCGCTGTCAACGTTCAGCTTATTAGCAACCGCATCCGTAATTCTCTGGTTCGCCTGATGCGGAATGAAAAGGTGGACGTCGGACGCGCTGTGCCCGGCATCTTCCAGGACCTCGCGCGAAATGTCGGCCATGGAACGAACCGCCACCTTGAACAACTCGTTGCCCTTCATCTTAAAGAAATGGTCACCGGCAGCCAG
>DATKIS010000965.1:0-2658 GCA_035543975.1 Pyrinomonadaceae bacterium | reverse complement strand
GAAGATGCGAGGCCGGTTTCCGGTAAGGCAGAGCCTTACCGCAAGGTGCGGCGGCAAGCCGCAGGCGAGGCTTGCGTCATACTCTTCATCAGGAACGCTTCCACACCTGAGGAGTTTTCACACAATCTCTTTAGCCCGGTGGAAAGTGGGAGCGCTTCTTCTTGGCATTAACGTTTTAACGGTTTACAGGTTTTCTCAGAGAAACCGTTGAAACGGTTTAGGGCTTCGTAACTAACTGGTCTATTCACCGGGCTAAAGCCGCCGGTGCTAATGAAATCGCTTCGCGTCGACAACGCGATCGGACTTTGTGTGCAAAGCCCCAGTGCGTGGAGTTTTGGCTTTTTGGCTTAAGGCTCCTGGTCATTGACCGATCAAACACGGTCGATGAAAGACGCTAATGTTCACCAGGAGGTTAGTGGTGTTTAGTGTAATTTAGTGGATCGCTTCCTGGTTTTCCGGCTGTAGGACTTTGAACTGGGGACCAGCTCGAAGGGGGTTTCAATGAGTCAACTGTCACACATCGATGATGAAGGCCGTGTCAGAATGGTTGACACCAGTGACAAAGCCACGACGACCCGGCATGCCGTCGCGTCGGCGCAAGTCTTAATGTCGCCCGAAACTGTCAACGCCGTTCGCGAACATCGAACCCCAAAAGGCGATCCCCTCGAAGCGGCGCGGCTCGCTGGCATCATGGCCGCCAAGCGCACCGCGGAACTGATCCCGCTTTGCCACCCTCTGCCGCTGACTCACGTGGACGTGCAGGCACGAATTGAGGATTACGGCGTCCATCTCGAATCGAAGGTTGCTACCAATGCTCAAACCGGTGTGGAAATGGAAGCTTTAACCGCAGTCTCGGTTGCGGCCCTGACCATCTACGACATGTGTAAGGCGGTCGATAAGTCTATTGTGATCTCCGAAGTGCGTTTGGAAAGTAAGACCGGCGGCAAGTCGGGCGACTATTTCAGGGAACATAGTTAATTTCTCTGGCGTTTACTTGATCGACTGCGAATTGTCGGAACGGAGACTTAGAAGATGAAGTTACGAATCTCGCGAGACGCTCGGCCCCAGGCAACTCTATTGCTGACTGCAGCGGCAATTTCCATCGTTTTATGGTTCATTCCGTTTGCTGAACTTTTGACTTACCCCTTCCGGCTTTTCGTAACCTTCATCCACGAAGGTGGACACGCAATCGCCGCCTTACTGACCGGCAATTCGGTGGCAAGTCTTAGTATCGCGACCAACGCCAGCGGGGAAACCTATACCTCGCAGGGCGGCACGATTTCGCAAATCATGGTCGCCAGCGCCGGTTACCTGGGCGCTATGACCTATGGCGCGTTGCTACTTGTCCTGATCCGGCGCAGCGTTGCGGCGCGCGTAGTCCTGATTGGCTCCGCCGTAGTCATCCTTTCTTTGACGCTGATTTACGGGCTATTCAAACCTGTGTTTTCCGGCGTCGCGTTGAGTGGAATTCCCTTCACGCTGTTGGCCGGCACTTTGCTGAGCGTCGGGCTGGTTGCAGTAGCCAAGTTTGCAAACGGCCGTCTGGCTACATTCTTCGTCAGTTTCCTGGCGGTTCAGTGCATCTTAAACGCCCTGCTTGATCTGAAAACCGTCTTCTTCCTGTCAACTCCCTTTGCTGCCACCGTGCCCACGGACGCTCTGAACATGGCCATCGCCACCGGCATTCCGGCTGTGTTCTGGACGATAACCTGGATAGCTATCTCAGCCGCAATCCTGTGGCTGACGATGCGCCTTTATGTGGCCCGGAAAGAACCGCAACTGGACCCCTACCTGCCAATTGCTGAAATACCAGAACTCTCGACCCACTCCCGCATGAGTGTTTAGCTCCCGCCAGGTCCGCAGGACCGCAAGTTAGTAGCCCCGCCTGTGAGGGCGGGGAGACTTCGTTTTCTGTTCTGCCAAAGGCCCGGAGGGCCGACACAAATTGTGGCGCACCTTCGGCGTTCAAGAACCCTTAGCGGAGCTGACCCCGACCTCATGGGCGGGGCTACTGACTCCCGGTCCGTCGGATCTAAGCACCCAAGGCAACATGCAGTTTCGTTCGTGTGTTTTAGTGTAGTTTTGTGGATCGGTTTAGCCTGCCCCAACGTGCATTTCGCCTCCGCAAACATTTTAGGTATGATTTGAGGTTTTCGGAGTAGGCCATAATCCTGTCTGTGCCTGTGTCGGCAGTGCGGCCGAGTTGGGAGCTATGTCGGAAGAAGCCATTTCAGTCCGCGGGGCCCGCGTCCACAATCTCAAGAACATCTCCTTCTCTATTCCTATCAACCAACTGACCGTGGTTACAGGGGTGAGCGGGTCTGGGAAATCGTCGCTGGCTTTCGACACGATTTATGCTGAGGGACAGCGCCGCTATGTCGAGTCGTTGTCGGCTTATGCCCGACAATTCCTGGAGCGCATGGATAAGCCCGATGTTGACGAAGTGCGCGGAATTGCGCCCGCCATCGCCATCCGGCAGAAGAACTCCACCCGGAATCCGCGCTCGACCGTAGGCACCCAAACCGAAGTTTTTGACTATTTACGTCTGCTCTACGCCCGCGTCGGCATAACTTACTGCCGCGTCTGTGGCCGCGAAGTCTACAAAGACTCGCCTGAATCCGTGGCCGATTCGGTTTTGGACACTCTTCCTGAAGGATC
>DATKIS010000964.1:0-4017 GCA_035543975.1 Pyrinomonadaceae bacterium | reverse complement strand
GCCATGTGGCATTCCTCGCCGATAGTCCGGAAGAACATGAAGACCGCTTCTGGGCTGACAATCGGGTCGTGGAATTCTGTAAGCTCGCGCTCACCTGAGTTATGGAACGGCACTGCGCGGCCGCCTCCTCGCAGATCCACTTGAACATGAATCACGCGCAACGAGGAGCGCCAGGAGTGCTGCCCCTCCAAGGCTCTTCGCCGCAGCGCACTTTGCGGTCGGTGAGAGTGATTCCGCAAACTCCTGACTCTGGAAAGCGGCTGAGGCGCGGCTCCATTCAGGATTCGCGCCTCAACTACGTCTCTCAGATTCTCCGATCTGATGGTTTCAGGGGTTGCAGTTCAGGCATGGGCCCCCAGCAACCGTAGAGTCAAAACGAACTCCGTCGTCCTGGGCTGGCCCCTTCCCCTGGTCGTGTGGAACGCCGACTTTAACGGATCCTGTACAAGCCTGACGGCCATCGGAGACCTCGAAGAAGATTTCATAGACTCTGCCGTTGCCAGGCACCTTGCTTGTGCCACTGCGTTCGGCGCGAACCCACGCCTTAGGGCTGTCAACACCTCCTCCGTCAATCCAGGTTGTTCCGTCGCCCAATGTGTCGGTCGGCTCATCCTGCAGGATGCTTAGCACCCGAAGAGACAGTGGGTCATTCTCTGGATCGGTCACACCCAGAATTTCAATGACTTCGGTGCGTTTGTGATTGGGTGGCCAAATTTCACGGATGTCGGGATATGCTGCCGCGCAGACTGGTCCCAGGTTCGCGGTCGTGTCGGTCACAGTGATCATGGCGGACTGAGATGCAGAAAGACCGCTCGGATCCGTCACCGTAAACGTGACGCTGTATGACCCAGCCTGTGCCGAGGCCGGAGTCCAGGCAAACGCTCCGGTGATCGAATTCAGGGTTGCACCGGAGGGCAAGCCTATAGCACTAAAGGCCAGCACGCCGCCATCAGGATCTGAAGCCGAAAGGCTAAAGGAAAGAAGCGTACCCGCGGGAATAGTGAAGCTGCCAACCGGTGACAGCGTAGGCGGATCGGCCACCGGTGTAACGTTGATCGCTATACACGCGAGGTTCGAATCCAATGACCCATCGTTCGCTTTGAACGTGAATGCATCCGTGCCGTTGTAGTTGGAGTTCGGGATATAAACAACTTTGTTGCCAACGACTGCTGACAGAGTGCCGTTGAGCGTTCCATCAATCACTGCGAAGGTCAGGCTTGAGCTATCGATGTCGGCGCCCACAAGTGTTATTTCCACCTGGCCATCTTCGTTAACAATTGCGACGCCGTCGGAGGCTGTCGGTGCGTCGTTGACGGGAGTCACGTTAATGGCGACCTCCGCTGAACTAGTCGCGCCGTGGCCATCTCCCAAGGTGTAGTTGAACGTATCAACTCCAAAGAAGTTAGCTTCGGGCGTATAAGTTAGAGTGCTATCCGGATTGATTGTGACGAGCCCGTGGCCCGCCTGAGTAACCGCGGTCACGGAGAGTGGGTCGCCGTCTAAATCGAAATCGCTTGTTAGCACGACGACGGTTACCGCACTGTCTTCCGAGGTCGATGCTGAGTCACCTGTCGCACTCGGAGCATCATTTACTGGGGTGACCGTAATGCTGACAGTTGCCGATGCAATATCACCGTGACCGTCATCAGCCTGATAGGTGAACGAGTCTGTTCCGTTGAAGTTGGAAGAAGGCGCGTATGTCACTGAGCCGTTGCCGTTAACCGTCACCGTGCCATGGCTTCCGTTGGACGCTGAGGCCACGGAGAGGGTTTCGCCGTCGGCGTCGTTATCGTTTGTCAGGACATTAATCACCAGTGGATTGTCCTCGGCAGTTACTGCCAGGTCGTCCTGAGCTGTCGGTCCGTCGTTTACCGGCGTTACCAATAGCGAAATCGTGGCCGTGTTTGAATCTGCCGTCCCATCGTTCACCTTGAAACTAAATGAATCGGCACCGTTGAAGTTTGAATTGGGATCGTAAGTAACGATGCCATTCAAAAGTGTAACAACGCCATTGGATGGATTGCCCACAATTGAATACGCCAGCGTGTCGCCGTCAGCGTCAGACGCCGACAGCGTGATTTGAACGCTCGTATCCTCGGGCGTCGACGCCGAATTGGAATCTGCGACGGGCGCACGGTTCACATCTGTGACAGTCCAGGTGAATAACTCAGTGTCGCTAAACGGCCCGTCAGTAACACTGACGGAGACGGCATACGTGCCCGCGGAAGCATACGTAAGAGTGCCCGTGATCAACCCGGTGCCGGGCACAATCGCAATTCCGGGCGGTAAATTGGATCCACTGAAGCTCAGCGAATCGCCATCGGGGTCGGTCGCGGTGAGTGGCAGGGAAATCGCATCGCCCTCGGCGTCGGTCTGATTGCCGGGGTTAACGAGGATCGGCGCACGATTCTCCGCAATTGCCCAATCGAAGGTCACGCTCCCGGTGTTACCCACATCATCGGTAACCGTGACAGTCACTTGATATGACCCCGCGGGCGTTCCCGGCGTAACAGTCCCGGTGATGAGACCGGTATTCGGATTAATGCTCAGGCCTGGCGGGAGGTTACACGCGCTGTATGACAGAAGCCCGCTTTCAGAATCAATGGCGGCGATCTGCAGGGACTCTACCGCGCCGGCGGCCGAAGTTTGCGCACCAGGGTTCGCCACGTCGGGTGGAAAGTTGGAATGCACACCTGAGGAAATTGTGATGTCGCCGGTATCCGGGTTAAAGAAAGCTACGTGTGGCTGTCCGCTGGTGTCGTATGCCAACTTTACGCTGGTCAATCCCACCGGTGCGTTTGCAACGTAGATCGGGCTCGTGTTCCAGGTCGCGCCTTCGAGCGCCGCTAGTCTCACCTCAGTCTTATGACGCCAGTAGGCAATCCTCGGCTGACCCTGGGCATCGAGGGCGATGGAGGGATTGCGCCCGCTGGTGTCATCGACGAACGTTCGCGTCCAGTTCACGCCATCCATCGAAGTCAGGTAGAGCAACCCACCTTCGAAAGTATTATTGCAAAGAGGCACGCCACCTATCGCAACGTGGATACGGCCGTCTGGACCGACAGCGATGCTGGTCTCAGCCTGACGATTGCGGTGCGGAGTCGCCAGAAGCAACTCGTGTCCAGGAGAGCCGTTTGAATAGTAGGCGCCCCAATTTGACCCTCCCCGTTCCGAATAATAGGTGAGGTGATGCGAACCATTGGGAGCGGTAGCGTAGTCAATACTATGAAACTCTCCCTCGGTTCCAGCCGGAACCCTGAACGGCACGTTTCCATGCACCGAAGCGTTGTTTAGGGCGAGCCAGCCTGAGTATTGACAATGCGTCCCAATCAACAGATTTGGAGAAGTATCCCCGGGGGCGAAGTCCATCGCGAATTTTGGGTAGGCTGAAATACAACTCGTACCCGCTTCAATCGGCTGACTGTTTACGCCCGGACCTGTCGGATTGGCGTTCAGGTCAACCACCTGTGCGGCGTACCAATCCTGTCCAAAAATGTAATAGGCCTTGACGGAAAAAGCGTAGAAGGGCGTGCCATCCGACCGGAGCTCGAGATCGGGTTGCGTGGCGCGGATGAAATATTCACTCATTGTGTTTTCGGACCATCCAGAGCTCTCATGGCGGGACCATCTAAAAGGGATAGCCCCCCCGCAACTACTCGACTCGGCCCAGCCGAGGACCGGGCGATTCTGGGGATCGTATCCCAAGCCGGCAAACGTGGGCGACGGACTGCAAGGACCTATGGGAATGTGGTGCACCGTTTCATAGGTAACGCCCAAAAGGCTCGCAGCACCTGGCATCAGGTTGACCTGAGGGTTGCCGTGGCGCACCGGAACACTCGAACTTTCTGCGCTACCGGGTCGGGATGACGTTACGGCGATTAGAATCAGGCCTACGACGGCCAGGCAAAATAAGCGAGCGATGCGGGGCATGGGGTTCTCCTTGTGTCCTGATGTTAGTGAAACGTGTCAAAGCCGGCGCTGGCGTTCGCGGCTAGCCAGTTACCCTCCAGCTGCAGC
>DATKIS010000963.1:0-2178 GCA_035543975.1 Pyrinomonadaceae bacterium | reverse complement strand
TTGTCGTTGCCACTTCGTTTTTCGGTGGACGACCATTTGGATAGGTGTCCGTTGTGTCGGGCAAACGTAGCTGAGCTGCGAAAAGTCAGCCGTAGTTTCCGCAGTCTTTCTCGACCGGCGCTTCCCGCAGGCCTGGCTTCGGCTATTACCGATGCTTTGCAGATTGAAGCGGCCGCACAGCGTCAGGCCCCGGCACCGTCGTTTGTTGAGCGTGTTGCGCTATGGCTGGAGCCGCGGCTGATGCCATACAGCGTCAGCTCATTTGCGTCGGTGGTCCTTTTTGTTTCGATGTTTGCCGCTTTTCGTCCGCACTTCGTGGCTCTTCAGGATGCTGCAGTCCAAAGCACTACACTGCAGGCGTTTCAAGCGAGTCCCCGATACGACTTGAACCTGCCGGTGAATCCTGAAGACTTCTCAGCGGCCCGTGCTCCATTCGGCGCGCAATCGCCCACTCTCGATCCGGGTGGCGCGCTGGCGGCGCTTACCGGCTCCTATAATCACCCGCACGGCAACGTCTACGAGGAAGCTGACGACATGATTATTGTCGCCGACGTATTCAGCGACGGGTCGGCGGCGCTGGCCGACGTAGTGCAGGCGCCGCGCGACCGTCAGATGTTGGCTGACTTTGAAGTTGCGTTGCGGCGGAGCGCTGCATTCGTTCCCGCCTCCTGGGATCGCCGCCCGGACACGATGCGAGTGGTCTTCACAGTTCAGAAGGTCGACGTCCGGGATAGAAGCTTCTAAGGCAAGTCTTGAGTAAGAATGCTGTTAGGACAGGTCGTATTGGACCCATTGGTCCTATTTGCAGTCAGCGCTCATTACTTTTCAACCAGAATTCCCCGCCGAAAACCCGCCCGTAGAGTCGCTTGACGCACCGCACTCCGCATGTTAGTTTGCGGCTTCACCCGTTTACCAAGAGTTTATTAACGAATTTGGCTAGTGAAGCAGTCTAAAAGACACGCGCGTGAGTACAGTCGCCCCAGAGCTCAAACGAACGCCGCTTAATGCTGTTCATCGCAGCATGGGCGGTCGCATGGTTGATTTCGGCGGCTGGGACATGCCGGTCCAATATCCTGCCGGAACTGTCGAAGAACACCTGCGCACCCGCCAGCACGCCGGCCTGTTCGATGTGTCTCACATGGGCGAAATAAGCGTTCGTGGTGAAGACGCAATTGCCCTGGTTAACCGTCTCACCTCAAACGACGCTTCCAAGCTCATTGATGGCCAGGCGCAATACTCCGCCTTGACGACGCCCGAGGGAACCGTCATCGACGACCTCTTGGTCTATCGCTTCGCCGCCGACTACCTGCTGCTCGTAGTGAATGCCGGCACAACGGAAAAGGATTGGGACTGGATTACGTCTCATCAGCAGAACGAAAAGGTCGAACTCGAAAACGTTAGTGCAAACTACTGCCAGCTGGCATTGCAGGGTCCCGACGCGCTGGGGATACTGCAGAAACTGACTGACCTGCCGTTATCAGATATCAAGTATTACCACTTCACGGAAGGACTGGTTGATGGTGTTCAGTCAATCGTGTCGCGCACCGGATACACGGGTGAAGATGGGTTTGAAGTCTACGCCGCGCCGGATAAGGCTGAGCAACTGTGGAACAAAATGCTTGAGGCCGGCGATTATGGATCCGACACCGGGGTGATTCCCTGCGGCCTGGCGGCCCGCAACACGCTGCGGCTGGAAGCTAGCATGGCGCTTTACGGCCACGAAATCGACGAAAAGACTACGTTGCTCGAAGCTAACCTCGGTTGGATCTGCAAATTGAATAAGGGCGACTTCATCGGGCGCGAGCCGCTCGCACAGCAAAAGGCTGAGGGTGTGAAGCGGCGCTTGATTGGATTCGAAATTACCGAACGAGGGATAGCGCGCGACGGACAGGACGTGGTAATCAATGACGCAATCGTGGGAAAAGTTACTTCCGGGAGTCCCGGCCCTTATCTAAAAAAGAACCTTGGCATGGCTTACGTGCCCAGCGAGTTTGCGACCGAGGGCCAGCAAATTCAGGTGGATGTCCGCGGCAGATTGGTGAGCGCGCAAATCGTTAAGACACCTTTCTACAAACGGCAAAAGTAAGAACTCGTAAAGCAAACTGTTAGTTTGCTTTTGATCGCGGACCTCCAGGATTGAGTGATAGCACATCGCCGCAAACTAACAGTTTGCTTTAC
>DATKIS010000962.1:0-3697 GCA_035543975.1 Pyrinomonadaceae bacterium | reverse complement strand
GATTTTCTTAGAAGGAAGACCCGCAGCCGCGCGATCAGTCATGGAATCGCGATGCTGATTGCGCTGGGAATGGTGTTGGGGTGGCGTGGCTACCAATACTTAACCAGGCGCCTGTCGACGCCTGAGGAGTTTGCGAAGTGGATGGCGATTGCCAAAGACATATCAAACATGCTCCGGACCCACATCGTCTACCGGCCGTTGTCGCACACCTGGGAAGCCTGGCAACTGGCCTGGGATTTATTCGGCCCTTATCTCCTCAGTTTTATTCTGGGCCTCCTGGCCATCGGGCTACTACGTTGCCTTTTCAGAGTTCCGGTGAAGTGGCTCAATTGGGAATCATCCGCCCAGAAAACTCTGCTGGCGGCTTCTGCGCTATGGTGTTTCTGGTACTTCATCTTAAGTGGCCCCGACGCGAGTAACCGGCACTTATTGTCGGGGATAATCTTCCTCGAATTGCTGACCGTGAACTTTGCCCATCAACTCTGGGCGCCTCGCGTTGCACCGTCTACCGATTCACCCAACAAACCGGCGGCCGAGAAGACTGGCGACCCGCAAAGCCGCGAGGCCCGGAACGCTTTCCTCTACAGGTATCCGATTGCAGCCATCGTAACTGGAGCAATGATTTGGGGAGTCTGGTGGGGAATCACCTACAACCGTGGCGCCCAGCTCGAGAGCAAAAGGCTGCTCGGCGCACAGCTCGAGGTGGCAACGTGGGTCAGGAACAACATTCCCAAGGACAGCGCTATTTCGGGCTGGGGCTGGTTTGTCCCGTGGCATATTTCATTTCTCGCCGACAGAATGCCGGCCCGAGCAAACATTCATACCGCTTCGCTGGAGGGCATGACCGATTGGCTCGTGATACCCCCTGAGATTTCAGCCGAAGGCCCAAACAAAAGACGGCAAAGCTTCCTTGAGCATCAGGCCCACCTGGAATTCAGCAACGGCGGATATCTGATTTACCGAGTTAGCCATCGACCGGAAGATCAGCCGCAAACGACCGCGCAATTGAAGGCCATATTCAGTAATGCTAAGAACTGGAAAGCAGCTGGGCACAACTACTCCGAGTTAAATCGCGCGCGGGCTATTGCCGACGGCGTGGTGCCCGCCGAGATGATTATCCACAACGGGATCCAAAACTTGTTTGGCGGGCCCGTGGATATTGGCCCCGCCCCCGCGCACACCGGCATACCCGATACTTTCCTGGTGCTCTTTTCGGGCGTGCCCAATGCCGACTGCGTCAAGTTGGCTTTTCCGGCGCCGGATGGCTTCGTAGCCTATGCTGGAGACTATCTCAGAATTGCTGCTAGTGAAGATCAAGCGCGGTCACTGTGTACGACCGGCAACATGTGGTTCGTGGCGAAATAATTCCGGCTACTCAGAAACGGTCAGGACGAGGGGCATCCTGCCTTGGTTAAATTGACCTTCACTGTGGCTAGTGTATTCTCCGCGACCAGAGGCTTCCCTCCAGAGACATCCTGCAAAAAGAAAACAGTCCCATCAGTCACCCATTTTCCGGTCAACGCTGAACCACTGGCCGCATTTGTCGCGAAGAGCACGCCATCGGGAGAATGAAGGTGTATCTCGGTCAGGTCTGGCGCGACAAACGAGAAAAATAGAGTGGTCGCGCCCAGCTTAGTCCCATCGCAAACCTGTATCGGATTCGGCTCCGCTCTAAACATGACTCCATTCGGGTTCTGGCCCGAGGAGGCGATTATGCCGGGATCCAGAATCTGAGTGCTACGTGACGGAACTATTGAGCGAGCCTCCAGGTCGAAGAATATGACGCCTTTGCTTGAGGGGCGGTCGTGTGTCCCGGAATTCTTGTCGTACCCAACAGTGGCTTCATCTACAACCTTCGTAGTTGTGTTAGGCGATCCTAATAGGTGAGGCACTAAAGGATCACGCAAAACATAAGTCCAGAATTCCAATCGGGCAGGCTGGGACAGGAAGACGATCGATTTGGGGGGATCACTCGTTCTGGCGGCCACCAGGGGCTTAACTATTTCCGCGTGATCGGCTACAAATTGCCAGTGATAGACGGAGCGCCGGTTGCTGATTAGACCATTGGTGGCAATCAGAATGACGATGACACCCCAGGTCATTAATAACCGTCGACTGGCATGCTCCAGGGAGATGCCGATCAGCAACACCAGACCCACCAAGGGCTCCTGGTAGTAATACAACTGATGATTGCGGACCAGGAAGACCGGACCTAGATACAAACCAATCCAAACGAGGGGCACGATTAACTTTCGCCAGGACCCTCGGGCCAGCCAACACGTATAGACGATCATGATCCAGAGAGCCGCGATCAAAACATACTCGAGGACCTGAGAGTTAGGGGAAAGCAGGAAACTAAGCCCACGCTCCCCCATGCTTCCAGTTTCAGTAACTGAGAAATTTCCCAACGTAGCTAGAAAGCCTATTGCCTGCCACCCTGCCACGGACAACGAGAGTTGAGGTGAATAGATGGGATTGTCATGATTGATTGGACCAGTCAGGACGTATCGCAAACAGATGTACGACAGGGAAACGATGACCAGGGGCACGAATCTGACGAACCAATACAGGAACTGACGCCTAACATCGCCCTGCTTCAGGGCAAGTCCAAGACTCATCGCCGCCAAAACTCCGATTACGACGAAACCCTGATCTTTGCAATACGTAGTGAGCGCAAAGAAAAAGAGCGTGAGGATGTAGTCCAACTTCCGCCGCTCTTCGATGTATCGAAACCAAAATAAAACTGTAAGCAGGGTCGCCATCAGTAGAACGGAAGACTCATAGAGATTGATATAGCCGATGAGAGTCAAGAAAATCTTCGAGACGGCCAGCAGGCTGATGGCCAGCAGGCGCGCCGGCCGGCTGCGTACAAACTTCAAGAGGATCCGGCACAGCAGGAAGATGTTCAACGTGCAGAAGACAAAATTCCTGAGGTGATAAACAACTGGGTTGGGCGGTAAGATGAAGTCCCAGGAAATTGAGGCCAGAAACAAACCCGGACGGAAAAACATTCCATCCAGGCGACTGAATGCGGCCGGCCATAAGTGTCTGCCATGCTGGTTCCACACCCGCAGCTGTATAAAATTTTCGCCGAAGAAGAAATACCAAAAGGCAGGCCACGCCAGCAGCAGTAGCAGAATGCTGGCGAGAGCGGTGACGAAAAACGTTTCTTTATAGCGGGAATTCGAGAAGGGTTGCATCATCAACAGGCGATTGCCAGGCGATACGCAATTGCGATCGTTTTCAATTCTCCCAGATTTCTATTATCGTCTGTTCCACTCGGCATCGTAACAGTGGTTCGCAAATCCACAAAAGCGGGATCACTCATTTTATCCGGGACAATCTATGTTTGCTGTTAGTCAACTTCTCTGGGCCATAGTCTGTATCCACGTATTCTGGCTCTATTGTTTTATTACCGGCTCACTGGTCAGAGCTGAACCTCATGCATCTGAACCGGATGGGTCGCGAGCCAGTGCGCGGTCGTACATGGCTGAGCTGGTAATCAACTCCACCACCGGCATCGCCATCACGGGCTTTGTCTTACTGCTGTTGGGCTTCGTCGGCTTACTCAATCTCTCCGCACTGATCTGTTGGTTGGTAATTGAGATTCTCCTCTTCAAGTTCATCAAGCGCGAGAATGTTTTCGGGTTTGCCTTCTGGGCGCGCAGACTTCAGAGCATCACGCGAGCATGGAGCT
>DATKIS010000961.1:0-8985 GCA_035543975.1 Pyrinomonadaceae bacterium | reverse complement strand
AGAATGAACCGGGCCCCCGGCTTTAGCGTTCGCGAAACTGCCTTAAGGAATTCAGCGTTCTCATCATCTTCCAGGTACCCAAAACTGTTACCAAAACAGAAGGCTCCATCAAACGCGGCAGTCCACGGCAAAGCCCTCATTTCGATATTTCGCCAATCCACCTGGATGCCCCGCGTTTCCGATTTGCTGTGGGCTTCTTCGATGAACTCACGCGCAAGATCAACCCCGGTCAGTGCGAACCCAAATGCCGCTAACTCAATTGCCAGCCGACCGTTTCCACAGGGCACATCGAGAATTTCCGCACCGACCGGAAGGTGCAGCTGGTTATTGATGAAATCCGCCTCAGCTCGCGTCTGTTCATCAGTGATTGCGGCGCGCCAAAAGTCCAGCGCGATGCCATGAAAGAAGTTTTCCCACCAGTTGGTTTTCATTTGATTCCTCGGCTCAGCATAACCGCCCAGACGCAAAGACGCTGAGACGCCGGGCGGAAGGCAAAAGGCAAAAGGCAGAAGGCAGAAGGCAGAAGGCAATCGGTCCGATAGGACTATAAACGTCATCCCCTATCGCGAGCTTTTTGGCTTGGCAGTCGTAGGCACCGGCGCTTCCAGGTTTGCGAGTACTTTCCTGGGGAGCTTTTCCTTCACCATCTGATAAGCGTTCTTCAGCAGCGGCTTCAGTTCGCGATCAGGCAGGGCGTCAAAACGTTCGAATCCGACCCAGTGATGGCGAGCCATGTAAGGAGCGGGAATAATGCCCTCCAGTTCCACCAGTTCCGCAAACTTCTCAGGAGTGCACTTGAATGAGAGGGCCACTCCATGACTGGGCTCCAACGCGACCACCGCAAACATCTTTTCTCCGATACGGAAGAGGAGATCGTCGCCCCACTGGACCTTTTCATCCGTGTGGGGAAGGGAGAGACAAAACGCGCGAACTGATTCAATGTCCATGGTGGTGAATGGTAAACACTAAATGGTTAATGGTAATCCTGATCACTTGCGACAAGTGCACAGAGTACAAGCTTTATTAGCTTGCTACTCGGCAAGACGCAACCTGAAGGTTGTACTCTGAACGCCTGTTGGCCCAACTGCTTTTGGGAAATCTTTCTCTCGAGCATCAGTCCGCAGTCAGACCTACTCTTCCGGTCGATTCATTCCAACGCCAAAACCTCTCGAAGGACAAGTGGACGCCCCCTAGCCAAAGATCGATCCCGTTAAGTCCGACAAAATCAGCTTCACCACGAAGAACTGATACACCGGTATTGGTTAACTTAAACCGCGCGTCGCGAACGAGCGGCGGGAGCAACCCAACTGCGTCAGCCTTTCCGTTTTCCAGCTCCAGGAGAGCGTGGTTACCACAGCTTAATCGCAGCAAAGCGAGCCATAACTGAGCATCACCCAAACCGTAAATAGGTTCGGCCTCAATGAATCGAGGGAATAACTCAGTGAACGTTGTCGCCCCACTGCGAATGAGCTCGAGGCTCCTGTTTTCAATTTGGCCCAACCCGTTCCTCGTAGATGGAAATCGACGAAGATGAGCTCGCAGCGCCGGCCCAAGCAAAGGCAGCGCTGAAGTGTCAGAAGCTATGACTTGTTCAAGCTGAACCGGGTCGGGCGCGCAATATGCCTGCCACGCTGCCTGTCCCAGTTGTAATTGACCGGCAGTAACCGGCTTACGAGTCGGAAACAACGAGGCCATTTGCTCAGCGTTCAGTTCGCCCAGCCCGCGAAAGTTCTCCTTGCCGGGAAACTCGCCAATACAAATCAAGCTTAGCTTGGTGTCGCCCAGGTCCTGGCGGCCAAACCAGTCCAGCAGGTAAAGCAGGTTTGTTTGGCAGAACAAGTCATGCTCAAACCAGAGCACCACCTCCTCGTGTTCAGGGAGCGACGCCAGCTTTTGCTCCTGGTCCAGTAATCCTCGCTCGCATTCTTCCCGATCCACGCCGTAGCTTTCGGACAAATGCCGGGCGCGAAGACTTCGCCACTCATCGATCGAGACCGCCGCCGGAGCCGGTCCTGTGATCAAAGATTCGCGGAAGGCAAAGTGCTTACCGGGAACAGATGACTCTTTCGCGGTGTTAGCGGACGAATCCCCGTTGTGAATATGGAACATGACGCATTTCCCGAAACGCCAAACTTTACCCTTAACGGGCCATTAGTGCTTCAATCTCATCCGCCTGCTTGGGCACTTTCGAAGTTAATACCTGCGGACCATTTGACGTGCAGAGCACGTCGTCTTCGATGCGCACGCCGATGCCGAGATACTTCTCCGGCACGTCCCTGGTGTCCGGCGCCACGTAGATCCCGGGCTCCACCGTCATCACCACTCCCGGTTCGAGCGCTCGCGACTGCTTGTCGTAGTAGTAAACGCCCACGTCGTGAACGTCGATGCCGAGCAAGTGTCCCAGTCCATGCATATAAAACTGCTTGTACTTCTCTTCTTTGATTAAGTCCGCGGGTTTGCCCTGCAGTAAGCCTAACCGGACCATCCCTTCAGTTAGCATTTCGACGGAGTGTTGTTTCAACTGATCATGTGTGGTGCCCGGCCTGACCATTTCCACACAGGCCATCTGCGTTTCCAGCACCAAATCATAGATTTCGCGCTGGCCCTGGGTGTAGCGGCCATTGATGGGAAACGTGCGCGTGATATCGGAGGCATACCCTTTATATTCGGCGCCGGCATCAATCAACAGCAAGTCGCCATCGCGCAGATAGCCGTCGTTGTTTATGTAGTGAAGCACGGTGGCGTTTGCGCCGGCGCCAATAATTGAAGTGTAGGAGGGCCCGGCCGCCCCACGGCGACGAAAGACCTGTTCGATTTGGGCCTCAACCTCGTACTCCTTCATGCCGGGACGCACGGTCTTCATTGCTTCGACGTGGGCTTCGGCAGCAATGTCGGCCGCCGTCTGCATCAACTCGATCTCTTCCGGTCTCTTCAAGACGCGCATCTCGTGCACGATTGTCGCGGGATCGATGATGGTCCGCGGCGGATGGATGGGCTTTCGATTGAGCGACCGCATCTCGGCGATCTCGCGAATTATGGTGTCATCGAGATCGCGATGAACGCCCAGCCGGTAATAAAGGCTCTCGGCGCCATCGAGAATAGAGAGCAGCTTCTGACCAAACTCGGCTACCGGGAATGCTTCGTCCGCCCCAAACTCGGCTTTGGCCCCTTCCACTCCAGCCCGACGGCCCACCCAGATCTCCTGCTCCGGATCACGGGGGCGAACGAACAGCGTGTACTTTTGTTCCCGTCCGGGTGCGATCACCGCGATTGCCTCGGGTTCTTCGAAGCCGGTCAGGTAGTAGAAATCCGAGTCCTGTCGAAAGCGATACTGGGTGTCGTTAGAACGCGTGGCCTCGCGCGCCGCGGGTATGATGGCAACTGACTTCTGATCCATGCGGCGCATGAATTCCTCGAGTTGTGGTCTGATCATGAAACCTGCTCCTCGGAAGTAATGGTCTAAGATTGGAAGGGCGACATTGTACCCGACAGGATTGCAACCGACGAAACGGGCTACCCGAGATTGAATTACTCAAGAGGGTTAGTCTCTCAGGTCGGGAAAGGAGCTTGCCCACGCTCTTCATTGGTCAGGTTCATCCAGGCCCCGGCGATCCCTGTCAGTCGCAAAGCGGGGGCAAGCCACCTTCCCAAACCCTGAGTTTCCGGAACTTGAGTGGGACCTTGTTGCCGTCGCCCTGGCAGCGATCCAGGCTTTGGTAGATAATCCTTACCCAAATGATAACGGAAACCTTACCAGCGCAGAACCAGAAAGCCTCCGAGGTCATCTCCTACGATCCAGGCAGGGGAACAGAACTTGGGCGAACGCGGTTGTGCTCGGCCGAAGACGTGCTGGCAGCGGTTCGTCGGGCGCGTGCTGCGCAGCCTGCCTGGGCCGGTCATTCGTTTCGCGAGCGGGCTCGGGTCATCTTGAAAGCTCGTGAACTGATGCTGGCCGAACGCGATGAGATTGCTCAATTAGTCTCCCGTGAAACCGGGAAGCCCGTCGCTGAAGCAGTCTCGATGGAGATTGTGCCCACCCTCGACGCGATGCATTACTTCGCCCACGCCTCCGAAAGTCTGCTGCGGCCACAGAAAATCGACATTGGGCAATACGGAATGATGGGTCGTTCGTCCCGCATTCGGTTCAAGCCTCTCGGAGTGGTGGGCATCATTTCACCATGGAATTTTCCTCTGGCGACGCCGCTGGACGAAGTGGTGATGGCCCTGATGGCGGGGAATGCCGTCGTGCTCAAGCCTAGCGAGTTGACGCCCCTGATTGCTTTGAAGATCGGCGAACTTTTCAGCCGCGCTGGTCTTCCGGTGGGGTTATTGGAGATTTGCACTGGCGATGGCTCAACTGGAGCAGCACTTATCGAGGCTCGCGTCGATAAGATCATGTTCACTGGCAGCGTGGCCACGGGGAAACGCGTCGCCGCAGCGGCTGCCAGATACCTGATTCCGGTCGTGCTTGAGCTGGGTGGCAAAGATCCGATGATTGTTTTGGAGGATGCTGACCTCGAGAATGCCGCTCGCGGCGCGGTGTGGGGCGCGTTTGCTAACGCGGGCCAGGCATGTGCCTCAGTCGAGCGGTGTTATGTTCACGAATCGATTGCGCCGAAGTTTATCGAGATGATTGTGGCTGAGACTAAAGACTTAAAGCAGGGAGTAGGAACTGAAGCGGCCGTTGACATCGGTTCGATGACAAATGAGCGTCAACTGGAAATTGTCGAGAACCATGTCAGTGACGCGGCAGAACGCGGAGCGAAGATACTGACCGGCGGCAGACGTGGTGATAATCGGGACGGCTATTTCTACCAGCCGACCGTGCTCACTAACGTCAATCAGGAAATGACCATCATGCGCGATGAAACCTTCGGGCCGGTCTTGCCGGTTATGACTTTTAAGTCCGATGACGAAGCCGTGAAGCTGGCTAATGACAGCGTCTATGGGTTGACCGCCAGTGTTTGGACCAGGAACATCGCGCGAGGTAAAAGAATCGCGGAGCGGATCGAAGCCGGAACCGTAATGGTCAACGAAGTGGTCTATACCCACGGCATCGCGCAGACCCCTTGGGGCGGCGTAAAGGATAGTGGCTACGGCAGAACCCATGGACGCGCCGGATTACTGGAGCTGGTCACCCCACAGCATATTCATATCAATCGCGTCTCTTTCTTACCCGACCTCTGGTGGTTTAAGTATAGCCAGGAAGCGGCCACGCTCTTTGGCGGGCTGGCTCGTCGGTTTACCACCGGCAGCCTAATGCAGACTTCTTTGCTGCTGCCGCAGATCGTCAAGCGCTGGTTTGAGCGGCGCTCCTAGCCCGGGCTGAAGCTACGGAATGGTTAAAAAAAAGGGCGAGACCTGAATCTCGCCCTTTCGGAAAACCATCATCGAAGATGATGTTTCGCCAGCTGACTAGTGATCAGTGATTGTCCTGGTCTCTTTCTTCGCTGCTTGCCCAGAAAACGTGGGTGATCACTTTGTTTCCATTTCCGAAATCAAGCTCAAAAGTCTGCGAGCGTCCATTGCGGGAAGAACTCACCAGCCTGCCCCACTGACTGGGGTTATCCAGGTTGACGTCGTTCATTGCTGAAGGGGCTTGCCCATTACCATTGTTCACGCTCTGACCTATTGTCGTCGTGCTGTCAAGGTGTTGGTAGATGACCTCGATTTCCTCGTAATCGTGTGCGTTCGGATGCTCATTGCTCGGGCCATAGTTGAAACCCCCAACTGTGCCACCTGAGGGAGCGTTTGTGTAATCCATGCAGGAGCCAAGGTTGAAGTTATTGAAGGCCTCGTCCTGGTGATCCAGACCGAAATCGTGCGCAAGCTCCTGACACATAACTAAGCGCCTCCATGCAGGCGTGTTGTATTGTGCGGTGTTGAAGTAGGTATCGTTGAGCTTGGTAGTTCCTTGTGTGATGTGGGTGCCGCCGGTGATCGAAATACTGGCTATACCCAGCCAACCCGTATTGCCATACTTGGAGTTGCAAACCTCAATGCGGCCCAAAGTCGGACGGCAGTTCTTGGGATTCGACCCGCCGGCCACCTTGACGAGATCCAGCACACTGGATTGATTCCAATCGCTGATCGCTGTATCCAGATACGGGTCCCAGACGGCCGTTAGATTGTCTCCAACTTTGAGGGTGAAAGGGTTGCTCGTGCGGGCCCAATGGTAGCCGCCCCACGAGTGGTCGGCTGAGGCGACTGTTGCCAGCGCTGCGCAAACAAATAATGTGAGAAGCGCGGCCAGCAAAGATCGACGCGAATGCTTAATCATACATACTTTCCTTTCCGGTTCGTAAGGTTGTGGTTTCGAGACCCTATCCGAGATTCGATTTCCCACGTTGGATAGGGACAGATTGCCGAGGGGCTGAATTTAAACTTGCCTCTGGAGTAATGTCAATGCTTGGAGCATCTTTATGAGAGCTTTAAAATAAATAAAAAAATAATCAGAGGAGGTCCTATGAGGTTTTACGCGCGGAGGATAATAGTTTCACTTTTGCTGAACGCTTCCTGGTGTTTCGCATTCGGCGCTTACGCTTGTCCAGTTGACCTTGCTGCGAACGAGGGTTATCCCTTCATCCTTGTTGGCAAGTCGGCTACAGAATACACGCGTCTGATTGGTAGGCTTCGGGCTCAGGGAGCAACCGCGAGAATAACCAGGGAAAAGGTGCGGCAGCCCTTTTTCTCGGTGCCGGGACGCATCCTGAAGGTGAATAATGAAGCGGTTCAGGTGTTAGCGTATTCCAACATTGCCACCGCCGAAAGCGAGGCAAAGCGGGTCAGCGTGGATGGTAAGACTATTGGAAACAGTAAGCCGTCGTGGATGTCTACGCCTCACTTCTTCAAAAGTCAAAAAATGATAGTGATCTATGTGGGTGACGACCAAACCATCCTGAAAACCCTTCAGGCCGTAATGGGTCACCAGTTTGCCGGTGGCTAATAGCCCTTCGGTAACCTTCAGGTCGTCCGCTTGACTTGATCTGTCAGCCCTCACGCCCTAGCATGACGCACTTCATTTTGAGAGTCGGGAGTTTCTAAATTTTGTGGAAATCATTCATGCACGGGCGCGAGCGCGCACACCACGAGCGAGATAATAATCGCCTGGTGCGCCCGTTTGATTGGGGCCTATCATTCATCAGCGACCATGTGAACGGGAATGATCCGCGTGAAGTGCTCCGCGATTTCAGTCGCGAAGCTATGACCCACAGCGAAAACTTCTACGCGCTACCCGAGATTTCAGATTTCGACCTGAGTGGCGATCAGCTAACCTGGACCAGTGCCATTCACACGCCAGATGCAGTGAATAACCTTGCTCGTGGTCGGTTTTTTCCGGTGGAACCCAGGAAAGCTCGCCAGCCCCGGACCGCGGTGGTGGTGCTGCCGCAATGGAATGCGCAACCCGACAGCCACGTCGAGGCATGCCGCATCTTCAACTTCATCGGGATGTCTGCGTTGCGTTTGACGCTTCCTTATCATGAACAACGCCGCCCAGCGGAACTGGAGCGAGCTGACCATCTGGTGAGCACCAACGTGGGTCGCACGATCCAGTCGATGCGACAAGCCGTGTTGGATACACGCGCGGCGGTTCGATGGCTGAAGCAGCGAGGCTACCAGCGAATTGGAATCCTGGGGACCAGCGTGGGCTCGTGCATCGCTTTCCTGGCCTTTGCTCACGAACCCGATATCAACGCGGGCACCTTCAACCACGTCTCCGGCTATGTAGCCGACGTGGCCTGGCGGGGACTATCCACCAAGCATTTGCGAGAAGGGTTTGGCAATCACTTAACTCTAGACGAACTCCGGGAGTTTTGGACCCCGATTAGCCCAGTCCCGTTTATCTCTCGCCTGTCAAAGATGGGTCCGCGTCCGATGCGATTCATCGCCGCGCGCTACGACCTGACGTTTCCGATCGATCTTACACACGACACGATTGCCGAAGCCCGGCGGCATCAGTTGCCGCTCGACGTTGTTTGGCTATCATGTGGCCACTACACGATGGCGGCGATGCCCTGGAAAGCAATTGATGCCTGGAAAATCGCTACCTTCATGCGCAAGCATTTGTAAAACTGGCGACGATCCACGAAATACACGAACGGGCACGAAACAGATCATTGTTCGAGTCATTCTCGCGTTCTTTCGTGGATTGCTGTTCGATCCACGAGCCACCAGTCGGCGACTCTTTCCAAAGTGACTACTAACCCACTCGATTCGATTTTCGCTAAGCTTGACGAGCTTAAGAAGCGGTTTGATGCAGGTGCGGTTTCCGCAACTGAGAAATCGCTTGCTCGCCTTGCGCGTAAGAAATTCACTGACGCGGAAACTCTGGTTCGTTATCACGAGCTTCTCCTTTTCCTTCGCACCTATCCATCCCACCACTCAATCGTAACTCTCACCGAAAAGGAATTATCTTCTTTTCCCCAACGAGTAGAGGCGTTGCGAGCCGCTGAAGTCGACATATCAGCGATTGAGACACCGGAGATTTCCGGCATTGCCGGCACCTCTGTGACAGACACATTTACCTATCCAATTGTCCAGTGGCTGGCAGGAACTCATCGAGGCCGCGTCACCTTTGAGTGGGAGTGGTTCGAAGATGAAAGCCGGCTGGCGGCGAGTTGGCCGCGATTTGTCCCGTTACTCGAAGAGGATGCGTTGGTCGAGGCAAACGTGCCTTATGAAACGTGGGTGCGCCGGGCCAGTGGAGATGCGAATGGCCTTGCCTGGCTGATTGAGAGATTTGCCTCGCTCGCAAGAATAGAGAAACGTTCCGAGAAAGAGATAGCTGAACTCTTCGATGCGCAAAAGCTCTACGTGCGCTGGACGCTGCCGTATAGGGCCAGTCGCACCGGCATGCGCATTCCGGTACGGCGCATTTTCTTTCACAGCGAACCGCTGATTCAAAGACGGGATGTGGATCTCCGGACTGAACTGGAGAAGTCTCCGGCGCCGCTCGAACACCTTTCCCTGAAGCAAGGGGAAATG
>DATKIS010000960.1:0-2238 GCA_035543975.1 Pyrinomonadaceae bacterium | reverse complement strand
TTAATTGAAGCAATACTCCTACCCAGCGTCTCTCTGACTCAGGCTATGAAAACGACGACCCAGGCCGAAAGAGTTCTCAAGACTTTCCCCGAGGTCCGACAGGTTGTCTCAAAGTGCGGCGCCCCGGCCGTGGCCAACGATTCGATGAGTCTCAATCAATGCGATGTTTTTGTGCTCCTCCATCAACCTGAAGACTGGACGACAGGGCGCACGAAAGAACAACTCGGCGAGGCCATGTCGAAAAAACTGGAGGCGGAAGTTCCGGATGCCGCTTCCTTTGGATTCATGCAACCGATCGAAATGCGCGTCAACGAATTGATTGCCGGCACCCGCGGTGATGTCGCCGTGAAGTTATTTGGAGACGATCTCGACACTCTGGCGACGAAGGGTGAAGAAATAGAGCGAATTCTCGCGTCTGTACCGGGTGCGGTGGAAACCAAGGCCGAGGAGACGACGGGATTGCCGCAACTGCAAGTGAAGGCCAATCGCGCCGCCATCGCGCGTTATGGCCTGAATGTCGAGGATGTTAACGATTTGGTCGAGTCCATCTTTGCCGGGAAGAAAGCCGGCGAGGTTTTCGAAGGTGACCAGCGTTTCGATCTGGTGTTGCGACTGGACGAGAACGCCAGCCAAACGGTGGAATCTGTGCGCGCCCTGATGCTGACCGCTTCGACGGGCCAGCGCGTGCCGCTCATAGAGGTGGCGGATGTTTCCCTAGTTGAAGGCGCTGCCCAAATTTCGCGAGACGATACGCGGAGACGGATCGTGGTTTCCACCAACGTCCGCGACCGCGACGTGGCTAGTTTCGTCAACGAAGCAAAACTGAAAATGGAGAACGACTTAAAACTGCCCCCTGGCTATTTCCTAAAATGGGGCGGGGGCTTTGAGAACCTCGAACGCGCTACTAACCGCTTGATGCTGGTTGTACCTGTGGCGCTTTTCCTGATTTTCATTTTGCTCTTCACCACCTTTAATTCGGCCAAGCAAGCGCTTTTGATTTATACCGGAATTCCATTTTCGATTGTGGGCGGGGTGTTCGCGCTGGCCTTGCGCGGGATGCCATTTTCGATTTCCGCCGGAGTCGGGTTTATCGCGCTCTTCGGTGTGGCTGTGTTGAATGGGGTGGTGATGGTCAGCTACATCAACAAGCTGCGCGAGGAAGGAAAGTCGATCGCGGAAGCGGTCAGGGACGGGGCGCTGACTCGGCTCAGGCCCGTGCTGATGACGGCGCTAGTCGCTAGCCTCGGTTTTATTCCCATGGCGCTCGCAACGTCCGCGGGCGCGGAAGTTCAGCGCCCCCTGGCAACCGTGGTAATCGGGGGACTCATTACCTCCACGCTATTGACGCTGCTGATTCTGCCGACGCTCTACGGATGGTTTGAGCAAGAGCGCGTCGTGGTTGCGAACGATGAATTAATGGGAGCTAGCGAGTAAACGAATCGAATGGGCCACGGACACACTCACACACCTGCAGGGAGGAATAAGCAGCGACTGGCAATTGTGCTGGCGCTGACGACGACTTATTTAGTGGCCGAAGTTGTGGGCGGGCTGTTGACTGGAAGTCTTGCGTTGTTGGCTGATGCCGGTCACATGCTGACGGACGTGGCCGGATTGTGTCTGGCACTCATGGCCATACAGTTCGCGGAACGCCCGGCAACTCCTGAACGTACCTATGGATTTTATCGGGTCGAGATACTGGCGGCATTGGCCAATGCCCTCGTTCTTATTGGAATCTCCATCTACATTCTTTATGAAGCCTACCATCGATTTAGAAATCCGCCAGAAGTGCAGAGCAAAGCAATGCTGGCTGTAGCATCAGTCGGCCTGTTGATAAATCTTGTCGGGATTTACCTCTTACGCGCGGCGTCCAAAGAAAGCTTGAACATGAAGGGGGCATACTATGAAGTGTTCTCCGACTTGCTCACTTCGATCGGCGTGATTGCAGCCGCGCTAGTCATGCTTACTACGGGTTGGTATTACGCGGACCCACTCATATCCGCAGGCATTGGCCTCTTTATCCTTCCCCGCACTTGGATGCTTCTTCGCGACGCGGTGGGAGTATTGCTCGAAGGTACTCCGACCGATGTGAATCTGGCGGCTCTGCGCGAAGCGATAGGAAACGTGGCCGGTGTGGCTAGTGTGCATGACCTGCATGTCTGGTCTTTGACCTCCGGGGTCAATGCAATGAGTGTCCACACGGTACTCGCCGATCACGGATTGCACGATGAAGTTCTCGCG
>DATKIS010000959.1:0-7769 GCA_035543975.1 Pyrinomonadaceae bacterium | reverse complement strand
AGTAAGTAGTCTTGAGGTTTTCTCAGTGCCTCTCGGAGTTCTCCGGTTCTCTGGGGTGGAAGAACTGCGGAAGATGCTCTCCCCGGAAACTCAAAGAACTTGGAGGGGGTAAAGAGATTCGGAAGTTAGGACACTTCACTTGGTAACCTTTTAAGAGCTAGTGGTGTCTTATCTGGTGAGGGGTAGCAAGACACAGACAACGGAGGAGAAAGATGAACACATTCGGAAAAACAAAAACGCTGGCGATCGCTTTGTTACTTGGAGTCTCGCTTGGCTCTAGCGCACTGGGCCAAACCCCAGGCTGGACCAGTCAAAACCGCAATGAGCGACGTGAAAATCGACAGGACCGGCGCCAGGATCGCCGCGAGGAACGGCGGGAAGATCGCCGCGGACGCAATTGGGATCGTTATGGCAACTACGGTGGCTCGTTCCAGCTTCGTCAGACGGCGCTGAATGCCGGCTACAACGAAGGCATCAAAGAAGGCCGCAAGGATCGCAGACGCGGGCCGCGCAACTTCCACAACAACAGCAAGTATCGCAGCGCCTCGGAAGACTACAGCTCAAAGCTGGGAAGTAAATCGCTGTACCAGCGTTATTACCGTGAAGGCTACGAAAACGGCTATGACGCGGGTATTAACGGATACTAAGACGAGCAAGGGTGGGAAGTCCTTTGGAATAAAGAGCGAGCCTTAACCGGCTCGCTCTTTTAGTTTTGTGTGTCTCTCTATAATGAGTAGGAGAACGATGAGCGAAGACTCCCGAAGTCACCCTAACCTCGTTTCGTGCCCAAGCGGGTGATTTCGTGCTTCGTTCATAGTTTGGTTAAGTCTCAGATCATTTGCAAAAGCTGTCTGGTCAAATAGAATCATCTCCCGTAAAGGAGTGAAAACAAATGGTGACGAAAAAATGGTGTTCCGTTTACGGATTCGTGTCTTCGACCATGCCGGAATCCGCGTTTGGCCTCATCGGGTCTCTGCTATTCATATTCCTGCTTCTGCCGCTGCCCTCCGTTGCGCAATCGAAGAGCTATCCAAGTGACAAGTTTAAGCAGATGGACGATCTGTTGCCGACGCCAAACGAGCAACGCACCGCCTCCGGCGCGCCTGGCCGAGGCTACTGGCAGCAACGCGCTGACTACGACATCAAGGTCGAGCTTGATGACACTAAGCAACGGTTGACTGCCTCGGAAACCATTACCTACCAGAACAACTCCCCGGACCCGCTCGCATATCTTTGGGTCCAACTCGATCAGAATATCTGGGCGAAAGATTCCGAAGGCCTTTCAACTCTGGCTGCGCCAAATCTGGATAACGCCACCTTCGGGACCATCGACGCCCTGATTGCGAGACGTGACTTCGAAGGCGGCCAGCGCATCACCGCGGTAAAGGACGCGAAAGGCGCACCCCTTCCCCACACCATCGTAAGAACGATGATGCGGATCGACCTGCCCCGACCTCTGCCGCCCGGTCAGTCCACGGTTTTCAGTATTGACTGGAACTACAATATCAACGATGCGCGGCGGGTGAACGGTCGAACCGGATACGAATTCTTTCCGGCCGATAAAAATTACATTTACGAGATTGCCCAGTGGTTCCCACGCATGGCGGCCTACTACGACGTTTATGGCTGGCAGCTCAAACAGTTTCTCGGTTCGGGTGAGTTTACCCTCGAGTATGGCAACTACAAGGTTGCTATCACAGTTCCGGACGATCACGTGGTCGCCGCCACCGGGGTTTTGCAGAACCCGATGGCCGCGTTAACCGCAGTGCAGCGCCAGCGCGTGGAGCAGGCGAAGACGGCGAAGAATCCAACCTTCATCGTCACGCCAGACGAGGCCAAAGCGAATGAAACGCATCAGCCCGCCGGCAGGAAGACGTGGACGTTTGCGGCAGAAAACGTGCGCGATTTCGCGTTTGCGTCGTCGCGCAAGTTTATCTGGGACGCTCAAGGCCATAACGTCGAAGGCAACAAAGTTATGGCCATGTCTTTCTATCCCAAGGAAGGCGAACCGCTCTGGTCTAAGTATTCGACACCGGCGATCATGCATACCCTCACCGTCTATTCGCGTCACACGTTTCCTTATCCCTATCCGGTTGCTCAGTCGGTCAATGGGCCGGTGGGCGGGATGGAATATCCGATGATCTGTTTCAACGGACCCCGGCCGCTGCCTGACGGAACTTACTCTGAGGCTACCAAGAACGGCTTGATCTCAGTAGTCATCCATGAGGTTGGCCATAACTATTTCCCCATGCTGCTTAACACAGACGAGCGGCAGTGGACCTGGATTGACGAGGGACTCAACACGTTTGTGGAGTACCTGGCAGAGCAGGAGTGGAAGCAAGGCTATTCCTCACAACGCGGCGAACCAAAATTCATCGCCGACTACATGGCCGGTGATGACCAGGTTCCCATCATGACGAGTTCTGACTCGGTCGTGAATTTCGGCAACAATGGTTACGCGAAACCCGCCACCGCTATGAATATCTTGAGAGAGACCGTGCTCGGGCGCGAGCTATTCGATTTTGCTTTCAAACAATATGCGCGCCGCTGGGAGTTTAAGCGGCCGACGCCCGCCGACTTGTTTCGCACCATGGAAGACGCATCCGGCGTCGATCTGGACTGGTTCTGGCGCGGATGGTTTTACACAACTGATCACGTCGATATCTCCCTCGACCGCGTGCGTCTTTACACGGTGAACACAATGAACCCCGATGTGGAAAGCGAACGGCTTAAGAAAGAACGCGCCGAGGAACCTGAGACACTTTCGCAGCGGCGTAACAAGCCCTTGCCCAAGGTAGTTGACCAGAACCCAACGCTGCGAGACTTTTACGACACTTACGACCCCGCGCTGGTCACCCAGGGGCAACGCGGCGAGTACCAAAAATGGGTCGCTACCCTGACACCGGCCCAGCGCGAACTGCTGCAAGCCGGCATGAACTTCTATGTGCTCGACTTGAGGAATATCGGCGGACTGGTGATGCCAGTCATCCTTGAAATTCAGTATATTGACGGCACAAAAGAAGAGTTGAGAATCCCAGCCGAGCTCTGGCGTTACAACAATTACTATGCGTCAAAACTGATCATGTCGCAAAAGGAGATTCGTTCGATCACCGTTGACCCGCATCTGGAGACGGCCGACACGGACATCTCAAACAATTACTTCCCGCGGCGTCCGGACCGAATCCGATTCGAAATTCAACCGGATCAACCAGCGCCGACAAACCCGATGCAGCAAAGGCCGTGATGGTCCCTCGCTAGCCGTTGAAGATGCATGACCCCAGGCCACACCATCGCCATAGCCGGATCCCGAGATGTACCGCGGGACACTGCCAACACTTTGTTTGAGCAGCATCTGGCGCCGTTTCTGTCAGGGGGCAGAGTCTGGCTGCTTGGCGGCAGCCGGGGACTGGATCAGTGGGCGTTGGAGTGGTTGCTGGAACAAAACGAAACCGTCTGGCTGGTCCTGGCTTATACGCGAGTCGACCAACCTAAAGGGCTTCACCCCTGGTTTGACGAAGTCGAACGAGTAGTCGAGTTACGACTTCCAAAACGAAAGAACGCCTCGGCCATCCGCAACCGTCACATGGTAGACCTGTCGCAGATTGTTTTTGGATTCTGGTCTGGACAGGGAGGAACCACCGTGAAGATGCTAAAACACGCGTTGCGGAAACGAAGAGAAGTACACGCGATACCTGTCTTTCGAGACAGCCGACCATTTCGACGTCTGTAATCAAATCGTGATTAGTTGCAGATACCCTCTTCGCTTCCCCCCACATTAAGACGGATTGACTTGCCTTTCAGCCAATGAGGGCTTCGGCAAATAACAGTTACAACATTCGAGTATTCAGGGAGAAAACCATGTCTATTGCACGCATTACCGAAATCAGTTCTACGTCAACCAAGAGCTTTGAAGATGCAATTCAAAGCGGAGTCAATCGTGCCACCACCACCTTGCGCAACGTGCGCAGCGCCTGGGTAAAGGAACAACAGATCCGGATCGATGAAGGCAAGATCGTAGAGTATCAAGTCAACTTAATGATTACCTTTGTGCTTGAAGACGGTGATCAAACCGACGTAGCTTAGGTTCGCTCGAAGCAAGCTTTGGCGACACCACATTTCGGTGTTAAAGGAACGATCCACTAAAGCACGAAAGAAGCACCAACCTCTTGGTGCTGGTTCGCGTGATTTTGTGGATCGTTCTTTCTTTCAGCTCGCGGGTTGGGGCCGAAGTAAAACTCTTCGGCATTCTGGTTGCCGAAAATAGGTTGAGCGGTCAAATCGTTACTTAGCTGCACGAGAACCAAGCAAGTGTTGTCTGCGATGTATCGTTGCCAGACAAATAGCCGGCAAAGAATCCTATGCCCATCAAGAGTGAAAATCTACATGGCAATGTGCCGGATGCTGCGGGCGTCGCACTGGTGTTAATCGACGTTATCAATGACTTCGAGTTTGAGGGCGGTGACGCTTTATTTGAGCTAGCCCTCCCCGTAGGGAGCAACATCGCCAATCTAAAAAGGCTCGCCCAACAGGCTGGCATTCCGACAATTTACGTCAACGATAACTTTGGGAAATGGCAGTCTGATCTGAACAGAATCGTCGATCACTGTCTCAACGATGGCGTACGCGGAGAGCCTTTTGTCCGACTCTTAAAGCCTGAGGCGGATGACTACTTCGTCTTAAAGCCAAAACACTCTGGTTTCTATTGCACCAGTCTTGATCTCCTGCTGGAACACCTCGGAGCGCACAGCTTAATCCTGGCCGGCATAGCTGGTAACAACTGCGTGCTGTTCACTGCGAACGATGCCTACATGCGAGACTTTAAGCTGTTGGTACCGGCTGATTGCTCTGCGTCGCAAACCGAGGAGGACAATCAAAACGCCATGAGGCAAATGGAGAAGGTTCTGAAGGCAGACATCAGACCTTCGCGCGAGTTCAATCTAAAAGCGCTGCAGGCTGGCGAGGACAAGTCCGAAGATTCCGCAGATAAGCAGACGGGAACAAAAAAGGCAAGTAAGGCATGAGTGACACATCACAAGTCCGGAGAAACTGTATTCGAATATCTGTGTAACCTGCCGAGGGTTTTGAGGTTGACCATCCGAACGGGCCAGCAGCAGGATTCGTTTCATGATGGTTTCTCCTTACTTTGGCAAGCCTGCCTTTACAAGTAATCGAACATGAGTTCATCTACGTAACACCACCCCCACTCCTCGCCGGGTTGGAACGATTTGATGATGGGATGATGACTCGCATGGAAGTGCCGCGTCGCATGCTTATTCGGCGAGGAGTCGCAGCAACCAACGTGTCCGCAGGTCAGACAGATTCGCAAGTGCAGCCAGACGCCGCCAATCCGCAGGCAGTCTTCACAACCATTGGCGCTCGGTTTCACTGGCCGGATCTGATCAAGGTGTGAACAAGTGTCATTCATAGTGATCACCCAAATGGCTCGTCAATTGACGGGCTCTGTTTCGTAAAAAACTTCGGCCCGTCTTCCGTGATGTAAAGGCAGTCTTCCAACCTGATACCAAACTCGCCATAGATAACCACCGTCGGCTCGTCGCTAAAGCACATGCCTGGTTGAATCGGAGTCTTGTTGCCACGGACGAAGTTAGTCCACTCGTGTCCTTCGAGTCCGATTCCATGCCCGGTACGATGCGGTAGTCCCGGCACTTTGTAATCCGGGCCAAAACCAGCGTCAACAATTACTTTGCGAGCTGCGGCGTCAACGGCTGCGCACGGCGCCCCCACCTTCGCTGCCGCAAAACCGGCGTCCTGCGATCTGCGTTCGAGATTCCAAATATCTCTTTGGCGCTGCGTGGCCTTACCGAACACAAACGTGCGCGTGATATCTGACTGATAACCATCAACACTGCAGCCGCCATCCATGAGGACGACATCGCCCTCTTTGAGTTTTTGCGGTGTACTACTGCCGTGAGGGAAAGCGGTGTATTTGCCGAAACTGCAAAAGACCCCGCCCTGCACACCAAGCGCCCGAAATGCGCTGGCGCAATTCCCGGAGAATTCATCCTGCGTCATACCCTCACGCACGCTCTCCACCGTAGCCTTATAGGCAGCGATAGTGATGTCATTCGCGCGTTGCATCAGAGCAATCTCTGCCGGTGATTTGAACATGCGGCCACCCGCCGTGATCGGAGTGGCACTTACGTATTGCAACGCGGGAGCTGCTTTGCGAATCCCGTCAAATAGAAAGAACCGCACGCGCTCTTCCATACCAACTTGACCGGAGCGAACGCCTCGGTCGCGGAAGATTTCAGCCACCCGCTGGTACGGGCTCTGATCTTCTTCCCAGGTACGGATGTCGTCGCCAATCTTGATTAACTCGCGCGCCCGCTCTTCCTCAAACTTCGGGCACACCCAGGCGATCTCACCGCGGACCGGAATCACCATGGCCAGCATGCGCTCGCTCGTGCCCCAGCGCATCCCGGTGTAATAGAACATGGTCGCACCCGGTTCAACAAAGATGGCATCGATGCGATTCTTGCGCATCAAGCGCCGTGCGGTTTCAATCCGAGAGCGACGCTCGTCGAGTGAGATCGGGACAATTCCCTCGGTCATCCGCCGCAGTTTTCTGATTGGTTCCGGGACCTCGCGTTGTTGAAAAGACTCCGCTTCGATGGATTCGGCGCGGACTACTGTACCCAAAACGCCGGCTCCGGCGACGGTCGCCGACAGGCGCAGGAAGTCTCTTCTATCAGTGCACATGGTGTTGATTAGTTCATCGGGTCAGGTTGTGATTTCCGCCGGTCATGCTAACCGAGGCGTCGGGATTCTCACAACAGATTTGAAGGAGGGGCCGGCAGGTCAGACCGGGCTTCGGAAGAACCGGGGCTGAGACTCGACTGGCGAACTATGATAGATTTGGTCGCTCAAGACAGACACTAAGATCGCAAAGGACTTCACTTCATGGAAAACCAAGGCAAAGGTCCCGAGATTTCATTCCTGATTCGTGTCAAACCAGGTCGCGAGGGCACTGACCCCGAGGCGCCGGATTGGGAGGTTTGCGAGCTCGAGGATGGCGCCATCAAGAACAGCGCTGATATCTATGACAACATGACGTTCGCAGAAGCCAACCAAATCGCGGGTATGTGGCGGGCAAAAAAAGAAGAGGCTGAGGCGACGCCGGCTGAAGCGACGCATTGAGCGGAAACCGAGCCTCATTGGGCGAAGGACGAGAAGATTTTCCAATAGCATTGCTCATTTCTCAGTGCTCATTGAACGCACCACGAACACGCGCCCCGGGGCTTGCGATGACAAATGAGAAATGAGAAATGCTATATGGAAAATCTCCTGACCAAATCCCCGTCATTTTCCGGGGGCTTGTTCGAACCTACGCAATCCCTGATTCCAAAGTAAAACTTCTCAGTTTCCAGTCGCTACCCTCAACCACCAACGCCGCGACATAACCTGCGGGCACCGGGACGGATAGCATCGTCCAGCGATTCGATTCAGCTGGCTCCTGGTGATTGATCAGCAAAGCCGCAGGCTCGCCGGGTGTCAGCGATACTTCAAATTCATCCAGCGGCATTGAAAGCCCTTCCCCGCGAGCTTTGATATACGCCTCTTTGCGGGTCCAACAATTGAAGAAAGCTTCCTTTCTTGATTCGATGGGGACTGCCTGGAGTGAACGGATCTCGCCAGCCGAAAAAAACCGCTCCGCGACCTTCTCATCTGCCAAATCGTTTCGCATGAATTCAAGGTCAACTCCCACTTCACGTCCATTGGATATTGCATAGAGTGCTCGACCGTGCGAG
>DATKIS010000958.1:0-3103 GCA_035543975.1 Pyrinomonadaceae bacterium | reverse complement strand
TATCCACCGGTTGAGTCACTCGACTCTCTCGGACAGGGCCCGACAATGCCGGGTTTGTCGCCGGAGGAATGGCCAATCGTGGGATTAGCTTCGTCATTGCTTGGTAGGGTCACTCGTGAGATTGGTGTGGCATGACCTCGTTACGGATTAGACCAGTTATGCCACAGGAAACTCTCGGGACAGTCCGCTCGACCAGTGACAACAGACTAATGCCATCGTCCTACGATGGTCCGGGTTCGTGCCAAAACGTCAGGCCTTGAGGGGACTTCAGCGGAACCTGAGAGTCCGCGCAACATAGCGCGAACACTGCCTACAGTCAAGAACAGATTTCGCGCTTTGCAGGTAGCATGCGCTATTTTCGGTTTAGATCTCCGGTCGAGTGTCCGCCCGAAGGAATGGAAGCGCGGCGTTGCCAACTACCGCCGCAAGGAGAGAGTCATTCGTTGCCTACGAAGTCCTGATCACCATTGACCGCATCAAGGACAAGTTTTCTGAACTCTCGCCTACTCTGTCTGGCAAAAATAAAAGGCCGCCGGAATTGACTCCAGCGACCTTCGTCCAATTTGGCTCCCCACAGTGGACAATCTTCGCAACTTTTTTGTGGCGCCGCCACCCGAGTTTTACAGCCTTTTCCGAATACTACGTGAGGTGGCGCTATAACAAGAGTTCTATGCCTGAATGTTAGCCAGTCTTAGGTCACCGTCCGAAGAGGCGCACGCCAATGTTATATGGAGGACCCTGAGTCCAATCCTCCGAGTCCTCTCAAGCTGTCCTTATCGCTGGTCAGGATCGTCCAGCGCGGTAATTGTGCTGAAAAGCGCGTTGCCTTTACCGCAGTGCCGAGTAGCTCAACGCGTTGCCAAAGAGACGGCTCATCAAAGAATATCGCTGTGTGACCCTTTCGCCTGAGGCCGAGGCTTCCTATATCTCCTCTTTGTGCCGTTCTTAGACTTCGCATCGGATGCTCGAGATCGAGCCGCACTAAGTTCACGTCCTCAAGCGTAACGTGGGACATCTCTGGCTCAACCGGAATATCAAAAACCTTTTCGCGCACGCCCGCTAATCTGATCATGTGCCTTTCTCCGCTGCGAATCTGCTCAGCCAACTGATTCAACATTAGTTCCTGGACGGAAGCGCGCTGAGCGAGAATTACAGTTTCATCCTTAGTTAGGTCTCGGGCGATGGCCGCGTCTCTTACGTTGGCCGCCAAGTTTGGAATTCTGTCAATGTATTCCTGAAGTGCGGGATCATCTGGAGCTATGTCCGGAGGCGGCGAAGCTGATCTAAGCGTGTTGATCGCCGTTCTGTACAAATAGCAAAGTTTACCGAGAAAGGCTTCAAACTCAGGTTCCGTTCGCATAATCTCGGGGTCCGTTGAAAGAAACGGTAAGGGTCGAAAGCTGTCGGCAGTCGAAACTGCTTTTGCCACCTGACTAATCTGGGGCAAATGAAAAGGATGGCGGTGATAGCCCATCTGGTATTTGATGGTGTTCAATTCAGCCTGTATCCGTTCAGTCGCGGTTAAGTCTACGACCAGAATTCCTATCGCTCCGTAATCCAGTCCGCGTAGTTCTGCAACATTCGTCAGATCCTTTAGGACCACATCAATCGTTTGAACCATCGCCTCGATGTCTTCCTGCACCCATCCGCGTCGAACGTATTCGCTAAGGCATTTCTGGTTGTGATCATCGATGATCTCACCGAGCGTTCTTTGGTTGAAGGGATTCCAATCCAATATCGATTGCCCTGACGCTGGAGTAAACGCCAGTGCCAGTAGGCGCATGCTACTCTTTGTCTTGATATTCATCTTGACCTCCTATGAGCACTTCCATGCGGTCCAATTCTGCGCAGTCTCGCTTAGCGCAGTTATGAATTCCGAATACTGAGGACGCTTTTGACACCTGCAGGCAACCGCGAAATCTTGGATCGCGTTTCCGTCTGAGTCTGGGAACGAGCTTTTCACAACCTGCTGGAGTGTTCCCAGCTTGTTAACGATTGGGTCAAGCTGCGCCTGTGCCCAAGTGGGCTCATACTTTATGTTCTTCTCGATCCCAGTGCGAAGATTGTTTACTGACTCTAAAAAATCGACCACGTCGCGTTTTTCGCTACTCGCTTTCCGCCGCAGTCGATTCAATATTATCGTCACACTTAACGCGGCTTCGTCAGATTCTGTGTAATCTGGGCATTGGATACCGATTGACTCGACCCAGGAGGAGGGGCCGGACCATCCTATGCCAGTCAGGGATAGTAGAGCGAGAAGCAGGCACGCCCATATTATGCCCGCAGTGAGACTTCCCGATGAGGTGGAACGTAACACTCCATAAGCCATCGACGTACAAATGACTATGTAAAGGATCGACGTGGCGATTGTTCGACGCCACAGGCCTTCTTTGAAGAGATATGCGCGACGAATCTGCACTGAAACGGTTGCCAAGTAAACAGCAATAGTCGCTAAGGTTAACAACCCAGCTGGAAGCCAGAGCCAACTGGGCTGTTGGAGTCGACTTGCTAATTGGACCAGTAAATTGTCCTTGGGCACCGATACTAATACCAGCAACACGGCTGCAATACTAAACGGAACGACATGCTTTAGAAGTGAATACCCTCGTTTTGTAAATAGGAGCCAATCGATATGAGGCTTTAATTGCATGTCACTGAAGAGAGGATTGCGTCAGTTACTATAAGGCATTGCAGAAAATACTTTAGCCGATTTCCGCCATCGTCACCAATAGCATCCAAAGAGCGACTCATCTGCCGTTTACCGAGCGGACAATTCGGTTGTTCGCGTTTCTATGATAGCACTCCAAACGCCGCCGTTACGTCAATAATTACAATTGCGAACTCCTCTTGGTCTATATGGCGTTGCAAGCCGCAGATTAGGACAGGTGCATCCGGCAAATCGAAGATGCGAATACCTGTGCAAAGGTGCGTCTGGTGTGCCAAATAAATTCGAACTGGCCCTCTGTAAGTAGCACCTTAATGGAGGCAGTTGGTGCTTTGACAAGTGCGGCAATCTCTGTTGCCTCATTAGCGGGGACAAACCACAGCGAGGCGTCTTCGCTGTTCATCTCGGATCGAATGCGTGTGCTGGTATGCGCATAAC
>DATKIS010000957.1:0-3429 GCA_035543975.1 Pyrinomonadaceae bacterium | reverse complement strand
ATCTCATCTTTTTGGGCGGAGCGCGATGGAACACGAACTTCAAAGTCTTTGGACCACCATTTGACGCTAAACTGGTTTACACGTTTCACAAGTATTGGATGGAAGTAAACCGGGAAGCCATTCAAGAGTACCTTGATTTCCGCGACAAATATAAGGTGCCTGTTTGGATGGGGGAATCCGGCGAAAACACTGACGAGTGGATTAGCTCGTTCCGGACATTGCTGGAGGTGGACAACATTGGTTGGTGTTTCTGGCCCTACAAGAAACTGGACGCGACTTCGTGCATTGCTTCGATAAACCCACCGGAGGACTGGGACGCGATCGTTAACTTCGCGAATGGACCGCGCGCAACTTTTGAAGAAGTGAGGACGCATCGGCCGCCGAAGGAAAGGATTCAGAGGGCGTTGAGTGACTATTTGGAGCGAATAAAATTCAGCAATTGCCGTGTTAACCAGGGCTATCTCAAAGCACTGGGATTAAAGTGATCCGCTTTGCTCTGTGCGATCTCGGTGTTCTCTGTGTCTCTGTGGTGAACGTATCGGAACACTCACCACAGAGACACGGAGCACACAGAGGCAGCACAGAGAAAGGCCGATTAAGATTCCGACCGAACAGATCCATCAAGGTAAACGATCGATGAAGAGCCTAAGCCTATTCGCTGCAGTTCTAGCCCTTATTGCTTCTACCGGCTACATAGCTCATTCCCAAACCAAGCCCGTACCCACAGGGGTTTCAAAGATCAAAATTCCGGTACACACCGGCTGGCAATTTCGCGAAGTGGGTAAGGACCCCTGGCACCCGGCTATCGTGCCGGGTTCGGTGCACACCGATCTGCTTAACAATAAGCTGATTGAGGATCCTTTCTATCGCGACAACGAGCAGAAGCTTCAATGGATCGGGAAGACTGACTGGGAATATCAAACCGCCTTCAACGTCACTCCGGAAATCCTAGCGCGCGATCACGTCGACTTAGTATTCGAAGGTCTCGACACCTACGCCAACGTTTTTCTCAACGATGCGTCCCTGGTTAACACCGACAACATGTTTCGCACCTGGCGGGCAGACTGCAAACGACTATTGAAACCCGGTGCCAATACGTTACGGATCCGCTTTCGATCCCCCATCAACGAAGTGCTCCCTCGCATGGCCACGATGAGTTACCAGCTGCCAGCCGGCAACGATCAGGGGGAAAAGACAAGTCCACACACGCGGAAAGCGCCGTATCAATATGGCTGGGACTGGGGACCACGTTTCGTTACCAGCGGAGTGTGGCGCCCAGTTTCCCTGGAGGCGTGGGACAAAGCTCGGGTCGAGGATCTGCACATCCTGCCAAGGAAGGTCACGGCCGCGGCGGCAAACCTGACCGCCGAGGTTGAGATTGTTTCGGGCGCCGCGGTTACGGCGATCATCATCGTCGACAACATCACTGACAAGAGCATTGCGGCGAAAAGCGAAGTGAACCTGAAGGTTGGCTCCAATCGGGTGGATCTCGACTTTGTGGTGACCCGACCGGCGCTTTGGTGGCCCAACGGTCTCGGCGCTCATCCGCTCTACACTTTCAAGGCAAGGCTACTGATCAATGGCAAGTCGATCGATGCCAGGACCACGCGGACAGGGCTGCGGGCCCTGGAACTGAGGCAGCAGCCTGATGCATCGGGCAAGAGTTTCACTTTTGTGGTCAATGGAGTGCCCGTTTTCGCCAAAGGCGGCAACTGGATTCCGGCAGACAGTTTTCCCACTCGCATCAGCACAGATAAGTATCGTCAATTGCTGACGTCAGTGCGCGACACCAACATGAACATGCTTCGGGTTTGGGGCGGTGGCATTTACGAGCGCAATGATTTCTACGAACTATGTGACGAGATGGGAATTCTCGTGTGGCAGGACTTCATGTTCGGCTGCAGTCTTTATCCCGGCGACCAGGCGTTTTTGGACAACGTGAGGCAGGAAGCCATCGATAACGTCAAACGGTTGCGCAATCATCCGAGTATCGTAATTTGGGTCGGCAACAACGAAATCGAGTCGGGCTGGTTTCACTGGGGCTGGAAAGACCAGTTTCCGGCGGCGCTTTGGGAAGATTACCGGAAGCTTTTCTATGGCGTGCTGCCGGAAGTTTGTAGCACGCTCGATCCGTCGCGGCCTTATTGGCCGAGTTCGCCCAGTTCCAACCTTGAGGATGATAACGAGTCGCAGAAGATGGGCGACCTTCACTACTGGCAGGTCTGGCACGCATCGCTGCCATTCACCGAATATGAAAAACAGTTTCCGCGTTTCATGAGCGAATACGGGTTTCAGTCGTTTCCGCAGCTTGAGACAGTGAATACCTACACGGTGCCTGCAGACCACGACATCCAGTCGCCAGTCATGCTGGCCCACCAGCGACATCCGCGGGGCAACCAGTTGATTCGCGAATACATGTTGCGCGAGTATCCGGAGCCGAAAGACTTCGAATCGTTTCTTTATGTCAGCCAGGTCTTGCAAGCCGAAGGTATCAAGATCGGCGCCGAACACCTGCGCCGCATTATGCCCCACAACATGGGGTCGCTTTTCTGGCAGATAAACGACTGTTGGCCGGTTGCCTCGTGGTCCAGTGTTGACTACACCGGGCGATGGAAGGCGCTACAGTATTACGCCCGCCGTTTCTACAACGACATTCTCGTCAGCCCGCGTTTCGAGAATGGCAACGTCAACATCTTTGTGGTTTCTGATCGGGTGCAGCCGGTTGCTGCGCAATTAAAACTGAGCCTGCTCAACTTCGAAGGAAATAAGTTGTGGAGCCAGCAAACCGATGTTGAGCTTGCGCCGCTCAACAGCCGATCTTACGTGACAGTTCCGGTGAAGACCTTACTGGCGGAAAAGGATGGCAAATCAGTTTTTCTGTTAATGGAAGTCGTAGTGGACGGCAAGGTGGTGTCGAGCAATACGCACTTCTTCGAACCGTACAAGAATCTGTCTCTGCCCCGGCCGCAAATTAATAGCGAGGTGGTGTCCGTGCGCGGTGGATTCAAAGTGAGCGTGACGAGCGATAAATTTGCCCGGGCCGTTTATTTGTCGGCGCCGAACGCTGCGGGTTTCTTTGTCGATAACTACTTCGATCTGATTCCGGGGCAGAAAGTCGAAGTGCAGTTTCGCACCGGCGCGCCACCCTCCCTCGCCGACTTTCGCAGCCAGCTAAAGATCCGCTCGATGGCAGATGCGTTTTAGGAGGTTCGGCGTCAACGGATTTCAGCCTGAAGGCTGAGACTGTGTGAAACAATTGTAGGGGAGGCACTCCGTGGCCAACCCTTCGTTAGGGTACGATTTCCTCCGAACGTTAAGGTTCCTGAGAAGGGGTGGCCACGGAGTCCCACCCCTACAATTGTTTTCATACGCTACTTCGGCCTGACGAAATTCGTCGTATTGAGGAGGACGGTATCGATCGACGGGACC
>DATKIS010000956.1:0-2787 GCA_035543975.1 Pyrinomonadaceae bacterium | reverse complement strand
TGCGAGTTCAGATAGACGACGAGGGAGAGCCGGTGAAGGACCTCCAGCGAGTCTTCGATCCGGAAGACACATCTCGCGCTGGGGTGACGGACCTGAACGAACTAGGCGTGATTATCGGCCGGCGCTTGCTCGAGGTAATGAAGGGCACCGTGACGCTTGAAAATCTCGAGACAGGTGGATTGAGAACGCTGATTCAGCTTCCGGCCGGGCAGCCCAAAACTTAGGGTGTTGGGTGCCGATGATGCTCGTGAGGGCAAAACGATTTTCCATATGTCATTTGACAGTTTTCATTTGTCATTCTAAGGCCTTGAGCGAGACTCAGTTCGACAAACAGGGGTCAAAAATGGCAAATGAGAAATGGCAAATGATATATGGAAAATCTAATGCTTCTTCTTAGCCTAAGACAATCCTGACACTAGTATGGCCCCCGACGACTATGGACAATATCGTAATCCGTGAATGCGCGACGATTAACGAGCTCGACAGTTGTACCCTCCTGCAACGAGAAGTATTTGGGCTTCCTGATCTGGAAATTTCGCCACGGCGCCACTTGATTGTGTCCCGCCAGGCAGGTGGATGGACCCTCGGCGCCTTCGTTCCCGAGGACGGCGGAGAGCGGCTGGTCGGTTTTGTTTATCACCTGGCTGCGATTAAGGGGAATGAGATATTTGGTTATTCCCACATGATGGCAGTCGCCCATGACTATCAGAACAAAGGTGTGGGCGCCCGGCTCAAGTGGAGCCAACGAAAGCGGGCGATTGAGGAAGGGAGAAGCTTCATCAAGTGGACCTGGGATCCGATGCAGGCCCGGAATGCCCACTTCAATCTAAACCGCCTGGGAGTGACGGTCACGAGCTACGCCGAGAATTTTTACGGAACGGATTATGGCAGCAGCCCGGCGGTAAACGAGGCGGGCACGCCCGCTCCAGGTATCGATAGCGATCGCTTATTTGCAAACTGGCAGCTTCAGGGTCGCAGAGTAATTGATTTAGCCAGAGGTTTGACGGTCGGAGTTATTGCCAATCCCGATGCTGAGATTCAGATTCCAGCAGATTGGTCTAAACTCACTAAAGAAGATCCGGCGGCAGCCAAACAGGAACAGCTGCGCGTACGTGGGGAATTTCAGAGTGCTTTTGCGGAGCGACTAGTGTGCGCAGGATTTGAGCGTTTAGCTGAACGGCCGCGCTATCTGCTTTACAAGGGGCAGACGCTACAATCGTTCTAACCGCCGAGACGCCGAAAGCACTGAGAACATAAGGGGTTTTCAGAGAGCGCCGGGAATACCGTCATAGTGGTTCTGCGCGCTGAAATAGTGGAGGTGTCCTCCGCTTCAACCAAACAAAATGACTTTCACCCGCTACGACCGATACGTTGACCGCCACGCTCGAAACTTCGTGGAGCGACTCCAGACGCTCTGTCGCATGCCTTCCGTGGCTGCGCGCGGGACCGGCATGCGCGCGATGGCGGAAACTGTCGAGCAGATGATGCAACGGGTGGGAATCGGCACCCGGTCGTTCCGTGTAGGGACTGGCTACCCGATCATCTACGGCGAAAGTGGCGCCGGTTCGCAGAGTTTTGTGGTCTACGGTCATTACGATGTGCAACCTGTTGGCCACCTGAACGAGTGGTCGGTAGGGCCGTTTGCGGCGTCAATTGTCGATGGCAAACTGTACGCCCGCGGCGCTGCCAACAGTAAAGGTGATCTGGCCGCCCGGCTGGCGGCCGTCGAGGCCTATCAAAAAACATTTGGCAAGTTACCTGTTTCACTGAGGTTTTTCATCGACGGCGAGGACGGCCTGGGGAGTCCTAGTCTTTATCGTTTTGCTGCTGAAAACCCGGAGATGCTGGCGGCGCAGGGTTGCATCTGGGACGAGGGTTACAAAGACACCAAAGAGCGGCCGGTAATCAGTCTCGGATTCAAGGGCATACAGTTTTTGGAGTTAAGGGCCCACGGCGCGCGCTCCGACCTGCATTCGAAGTGGGGAGCTATTGTGCCTAACCCGGCGTGGCGCCTGGTGCAGGCCCTGGCGACGATCACTTCGCCCAAAGGTGTGATCACAATCGATGGATTTTCGTCGAAGATTGCCCCGATCAGTATTGAAGACTCAGAAGCGCTCAAGGCCATTGAGCTTGACGAAGCCGGGTTAAAGCGGGAGTTTCGCATCGGCGGCTGGATCCGTTCCATGAAGGGCGCGGCGCTGGTGAAGGAGCATATCTTCGGTCCTACCTGTACGATCTGCGGCATTCAAACCGGACATACTGAAGCGGGCATCAAGACCGTGCTCCCGAGTACGGCAATGGCCCGGCTCGATTTCCGTTTAGTTCCGGATCTGACTCCGCAACTCGTGCTCGATCTCCTGCGGGAACATCTGGACGTGCGTGGCTTCAAAGACATCGAGATTATTGAGCTCGGCAACGCACCGCTCGCGAAAGCGTCGGCGAGTTCAGCTGTGGCCAGGGCGGTGATTGGTTCCGCGGCAGAAGTTTATGGCGTCGCGCCGCTGGTTTATCCAATGGATCCTTCCAGCGGGCCGGTGGGCGCAGTGTGCGGAGCCTCAACCCCACCGACTCCGGTCGCTTCTTTTGGCATCAGCTACGCGGGATCGAATCCGCATGGCCCGGACGAGAATATTCGGGTTGACGACTTTCTTCAGAGCATCTAGTTTATCGGGCGGATCATTCATAAGCTTGGTGAAAATAAGGCTGAGCCGAAGACTAAGACAGCCCTTATGAAGGTGAGCGGAGCCCGGGAGGGGCGTCCGACTGTGTCTAAGGCCTGAGCTGTCC
>DATKIS010000955.1:0-2954 GCA_035543975.1 Pyrinomonadaceae bacterium | reverse complement strand
GATTACCGCCGGGGTCCTACAAAATAGTCGCATGGCATGAGCGGTTGGGTGAGAAGACTGTCGATACTGTTTTTGTACCAGGCGAATCCAGACATCTGGCAGTAACGTTTTCGACAGCTGACCTGAAGTTCTAAGAATGATTGTTTAGGTCGACATTACAAATGTACAAGTTAACCAGATGACTTTCTGGAGCGGGCCCGACGTGAGGAACTGATCATTGCGGAAATTGTTGACAACTCTCAGGCCGTTGCGTTAAATCTTCCCGCCCTTTTCAAAATCCATCCTTAAAGAGGTCTTGTCCAATGACAACGTCTCGACGCGATTTCATCAAGACTGCGGGTATAGCTGCGGGCGCCGTAGCTTTGCCATCAACCCTCCCGGCTTTCATCAGCGAGGTCGAAGCGGTCGAGTCGTCCGCGGCCGCCGGGGTCGACAAGATGGCCTTGGCCGACATAGCTCTCGGCACCGCGCGGAGTCTTGGTGTTACCTATGCGGACATAAGAATCAATCGGTATCGCCGCGAGCAAATCGGCACCCGTGAAAAACAGGTGCAGAACGTTTCGCGCAGTCAGGATTTTGGCTTTGGCGTCCGCGTCCTGTTCAAAGGCACTTGGGGGTTTGCCTCCAGTCGCGAGGTGACTCCCGCCGAAGTGCGGCGAATCACACGTCAAGCGGTCGCCATCGCTCGGGCAAACTCTGTCTATCAGCGCAAGCGCATCACCATGGCTCCGGCGCCCAAGGTTGTGGCCAGCTGGAAGAGCGCCTTCGAGAAAGACCCGTTTGACGTTGGGATCGACGACAAGATTCAGTTTCTACTGAAACTCAACGAGCGGGCGATGAAAACCAGCGGGGTTAATTTTGTTAACTCGTCGATGGGTTTTGTGAACGAACAAAAGTTCTACGCCTCGACTGACGGCTCCCGCATCGATCAGTACATCATTCGCGCCAATCCCAGCTTCAACGTGACGGCGATAAACCGTTCCGCCGGCGATTTCCAGTCGCGCACAGATTTGGCCGGCCCGCAGGGGATGGGATACGAATACATGGAAAAGTATCCCTGGCTAAAGGAGATTGAGCAGGCGGCGGAGGACGCGGTCGCCAAACTCAAAGCCAAGCCAGTAGAGCCGGGAAAGTATGACCTGGTTCTTCACCCCTCGCATTTATGGCTGACGATTCACGAATCTGTGGGTCACCCGACTGAATTGGATCGATCGCTCTGGTGGGAAGCGAATTATGCCGGCACCAGCTTCATCACGCGCGAGAAGCTGGGCAAACTCCAGTTTGCTTCGAAGATTGTGAACTTCGTGGCCGATCGAACGCAGCCGGTAGGCCTGGCCACTGTCGGGTATGACGACGAAGGAGTTCCGGCTCAGAAATGGCACCTGATCAAGGAGGGTGTTTTCGTTGACTGGCAAACCACCCGAGACCTGGCCAACATGTCGCCAAACAAAAAGTCTTACGGATGTTTGCATGCCGACAGTTGGGGAAGTATCTCTTTCCCCCGAATGCCAAATGTCTCGTTGCAACCGGGCACGGACAACCGGAGTTTCGATGACCTGGTAGCCGGAGTTGAGAAAGGGATTTTGATTCACGGCAACGGAAGTTATTCGATAGACCAGCAACGCTACAACTTCCAGTTTGGCGGTCAGACATTCCGCGAGATCAAGAATGGCAAGGTGGGCGGGATGTTGCGAGATGTTGCTTATCAGTCGCGGACTACCGACTTCTGGAATTCCTGCGACGGTTTGGGCGGGCCAGCGACTTACGAAGTGGGCGGGAGCTCTAACGATGGGAAAGGCGAGCCGGGCCAGTCAAACGCCGTCAGCCATGGCTGCCCGGTGGCGCGTTTTCGCGGCGTGAATGTGCTTAATACCGCGGCCAGATAGGAAGATACAAAACAATAGGACCCATAAGTCCTATAAGACTTATACGGAGACCTCAATGCTACTGACTGAAAAAGAAGCTCGAGAGATTACAGAGAAACTGCTGAGCTACGTGAAGGCCGATGACGCGACCGTGAGTGTAGGCAGCGAAAACTATTCGCACCTCCGGTTCGCGGCGAATTCATTCACCACCAGTGGAGCGCGAGAAAACACTACCATCGGTGTCACCGTCTGGATTGATAAGAAGCGTGGTTCGTCATCGACCAACGAGATGGACGACGAATCGCTCCGAGCGGCGGTGGCTCAGGCTGAACAACTAGCTCGTATCTCGCCGGTCGATCGCGAGTATCTGCCCACGCTTGGTCCGCAAACTTACCAGCCGGTGAATGGCTATGCTGAAGCTACTTCGAATATTTCACTCCAGAACCGGGCCCGCTCGATAAACGATGTGATCGCCGGCTGTGAAAAGGCGGGCGTTATTGGCGCCGGCTTCCATCAAGCGCGCGGAGCGGCCGCCGCTTCGGCTACCAGGAATGGCAACTTCAACTATTCCCGCTCGAGTTTGGTCAGTCTGTCCACGACTGCCCGTACACCCGACGGCAGCAGTTCGGGTTATTTTCTGCGGAACCATTTTGATGTAGCCAAACTCGACTCGAAACGCGTGGCCCGCGAAGCGATTCGAAAAGCACTCGAGTCTCGGGAGCCGCAGACTTTGGCGCCCGGGGTTTACCCGGCGATTCTGGAACCGCAAGCCGTGGCTGACTTGCTTTCGGGTTTCGCGTTTGGCTTTGACGCGCGCAGCGCAGACGAAGGGCGCAGTCCCTTTTCAGCACCTGGCGGCAAAACCAAAGTCGGCCAGAAGATTTTCGACGAGCGCATTAATATCTACAGCGATCCCTGGAACCCGGAATTGCCTGGCTCCCAAGCCGCCCAGGGTGGAATTCCGGCGAAGAAGATCTACCTGGTACGCAATGGAGTACTTGAGAACCTGGTTTATTCTCGTTTCTGGGCCAAGGAAAAAGGCAAGGAACCCACTCCTGGCCCGGTGAATAACATCATGGAAAGCTCTGG
>DATKIS010000954.1:0-2423 GCA_035543975.1 Pyrinomonadaceae bacterium | reverse complement strand
ATCAGTGTCAGCAATCTCGACGCCCACCGGCTTACCAAATATCGTAAATATCAGAATACCTTCGAAGGCGACTATCAGTTTAGTAATCGATATTCGATCCACTTTGGGTATCGTTATGGGAGTCGCCGCATTGAAGAAGGATTTGAAGGATTCAATCTAGGGTCAAACGGGTCGGTAGTGCCGGTCGCTCGCACTTCGAGCAGTGAAGTAGAGGAGAACCACACGCATGCCTTTATTGGCGGGTTCAAGGCGCGGCCCATCAAAGCCTGGACGATCTACCTCGATGCCGAACGTGGCAGCGCTGACAACGTCTTTTCTCGCATCGGAAACTACGACTACACAAATATTCGAGCCAAAAGCAGGTATTCACCGACCAAGACTTTCTCCTTCAACGTCGCAGTCATCACGAAGAACAACTCAAATCCGTCAGAGATAGCGGGCGTTTCACTAAGAGACTTCGGCGTCGACACCCGTTCCCGCATATTCACCTCGTCGATTGACTGGACCGCCAATTCACGAGTTTCGTTCAGCACCGGCTACAACTACAATTGGCTTAACAGCGACGCCGTGGTTGACTACTTTTTCAACAGCATCCGCCACCCGGATGGTCACAGCCTCTACTACGTGAGGAACCATTTCTTTTACTTTGATACGACCTCGCAGCTCCATCCCCGAGTTAGCTTTTACGCGTCGTATCGCATTAACAAGGATAACGGCCAGGGCAGCAGGCTGGCGAATCCTATCGGCTCGCCCGGGAGTCTGATTTCCTCCTACCCGATGAGTTACCAGTCGCCCGAAGCACGGCTCGCCATCAAGCTTAACCGGCAGTTCGACTGGAATCTGGGATACCAATTCTACAACTATCGCGAGAGTTTGATCGTCGGTCCCCGGGCCCAGAACTATCACGCGCATCTGCCTTATACGTCGTTGCGGATTTACTTTGGTCGTAGGGAATAACTGATAACCGGGGAGGGCAGGCATCTCTCCTGCCTGCGCAGCTGCGCTGCATTTCGAGTGAGGCGTCGCAACTAAAAAATGTTCCTGGACGAGAATGCGAAGAAGCTACAGCCGTTTCCACGGGCAGCGTTTCTAGTAGTGGGCTTTCTCCTGTTCGCCTCGGTGCAATTAAGCACGGCAGCTCGCAATCGCGAGGCTGGAGCGCAGCGGCAACAAATTCGTCGTCCAACAAAAACTGGCAAACCCCTGGCCCAGAAGAAACCGCAGATTGACTACTCGCGGTTTTCGCATGTCACTCACGTCTCGAACCAAAAGTTGGCGTGCGATTCCTGCCACAAATTTCCGACGAGCAACTGGAAGGAAGTCCGGAAAGCTGACGCGGCATTTCCCGATGTAGCAGAATTTCCGGAACACTCGTCGTGCCTTAACTGTCATCGCCAGCAGTTCTTTGCCCGCGAGAGACCCGCGCCCGTGATCTGTTCAAATTGTCACGTCGCGGTTCGTCCAAAAGATACTGCCCGCTTTCTGTTTCCGAGTCTGGGCGATGTTTCCGATTCAATCTCAAAGCGCCGGGATGCCGTCTCGGAGTTTGCGGTGAATTTTCCTCATCAGACCCACATGGATGTGATCGGGAGTAATTCAAATCGTCAGCTGGAGCGAGAGGTCCGTTTTGTCCACGCCGGATTTCAAACGAAATCTGCGGAACAAAGCGACCCCAAAAATTGCGTGATTTGTCATCAAACCTATCAGCCTCAAGGAGAGTCATCGGACGAGTACGTGACCAAGCCGCCGAAGACTCTGGGCGACGCGTTCTGGCTGAAAAAAGGCACGTTCAAGACGATTCCGGTGAGCCATGCACCATGCTCGAGTTGCCACAACACGGATGCCGGGATTGAGCCGGCGCCGTCGAAATGCGATGCGTGTCACAAGCTTTTGCCGGTGCAAACCGCAACTTCCGATTTTGATCCGAAGCTGGCCGTGACCATGGGAATAACCGACCGCTTCATCCTGGCGCGTTGGACGCGGCGCGAATCGTCGGGTACGTTTCCCCACGAAGGCGGAATGCACCCGACGTTGGCGTGTACCTCGTGTCACAACATTCCGTCGATGAATGCCGCTGAGCCAAAGACGCTGAAAGTTTCGGTCAAATCATGCGGCGGGACAGACGGCTGCCACATAACTGCCACTGCGGACGAGGGTGGAGCGTTGAATTTCGAGATTGACCAGCGCAAGAGCAAAACAGATTTTCAGTGCACCAAGTGTCATCTGGCTTTTGGTAGTCAACCAGTTCCGGCGAATCACGTTGAGGCGGTTCCGAAGCCGGTTGTGAAATAGTTGAAGCAGCGATGAATGAATGGTCTTCATGGCTTGTGCGGCTCCGCCGCCTGATGTGCGGAAGGTCTGTGACCTTCCGGCATGCAGGTCTCATTGTCACTCGGGACTGTGCCCCGGACCGGGGCGCAGCC